>NZ_MVOM01000012.1:0-75862 GCF_002018895.1 Acinetobacter sp. MF4640
GTCTTCTGCCACGGCGTAGCCTGTGTTCACACCTGTATCAATGCCAATGAGATACTTAGTCATTCAATACAAACTCCCCATCACCTTTGCAAAAACACACATAGCCAACTTGAACGGTTAAATTGCGGTACCCGATGCCCTTGTCAAAATCAAAGAGCTTATCGCCGTGTATAAATCTCAAGTTTTTAAAGAGTGGTTGTGCTGTAAAAAATGCTTCAAATTCTTCAGTACGATCTACTAATTGGATAACCTCCACATCACCAGTAAAGCAACTAAACGGCGTTCCATCATCCAAGCGCCCAAATACCCGACCATCTTCAACACGATCTAATACACCGTATCCAGTGAAGCGTTTACCTGAGTAAATCGTTGCTGATTCACCAATAAAATCTACTTTTACGCGGTCGCCTTTATTCATCCCTTCACCTCAAATAACTGTTTAGCTTTACCACTCAGGTAATATCGATTTTCTAGGCCTTCACTGTGTTTTGCATACAGAAGCCCCATCTGAACCAAATTTTTTAAATAGCGCTGTACAGCACGTTTCGTCACCTGCGGCATTACCTGTAGCTGTATTTCTGATGCTGTTGCTACTGATGTGTTTTTAACAACTAAAAGAACATCGATTCCACGCTCTAGTACGGCGGCACTATTGAGCTTTGAAAATGCTTGATTCATGCTGCACCTCCGAATAAATCACCCTGTTTTTCTGCCTGAGGATTAATCCAGAGTATTTCCTCGCGCGTAACACCACCATTAGCACCTGAAGCCTGTGTAAACTTGGTGAGCTTTTTCCAGCTTTTTAATTTCAAGTCATATAAATCGCTGTGGTACCCGCATAAAATCACCTTGCCTCTTAATGAAAGAATGAGATCCAGCAACTGAACATGTTGCTCATCTGTTAAGTCATGGCGATATGCTTTGGTACCAGAATCACGAGTACTGCATAGGTATGGTGGATCTATAAAAAATAAAGTTTCTGGTGAGTCGTATTGCTGGATAATTCGCAATGCATCATCATTTTCGATATATACAGATTTAAGTCTTTTAGCTGCCTGAATAAGTCTTAATGGGTATTCATCCCAAAGCTTAGACTCATAGGGTTTGTCTCTACCGCCAGTTGCCCTAAAGCCTGTTTTACCCTTAGTAGCTCCCGCAGATCCAAAGCCCATTTGTGCACGAATTACTAATCTTCTAGCTTTTTCAATTTCACATTCAGTGTGACCATAAGCTTCAACAAATTCATTTCGCGCATATGGAGTTAATTCGAGTTGCTCAACAAGCTTCATGCGTTTTGTTTCATTGCGCAGTACTTTGAAGAAGTTGACGACATCAGAATCAAGGTCGTTGTAAATTTCGGTACCGCTCGGTATTTTACTAAGCAAGATCGAAGCACCACCACCAAAAGGCTCTACATAGGTTTCATGTTTTGGAAAGTGGCTAATAATCCAATCAGCTAAACGAAACTTTCCACCGTGGTACCGAATCAATGGATGATCTAATTTCACACTTCACCCCCAACACGATTATAAGTCTTCCCCAATGTCGCCAATAATTCAGGTGGACAAGGAACACAACTACGATTTCGATCATGGTTATCAAGCTGCTTTGGAGCCTTAGGCTTCACCCACATTTCTTGCGTCATACCCTTTGCCTTAGCGCGGCGTAGGTAATCCACATAAATATCTTTGAAAGCGAAGTGAGCTGATTTCTGCCCCTCTGCGGTCAACACATGGCGAACCTCATCAAGTACACGCTTGGTCAGCGTTGTGATCTTCGTTTGTGGATCTGATTCAAACTGCATGGCCTTTGCCCACGCCATATCAGCAGTCCACCAATCACCGCCCTGTTCACACCAGCTGCGGAATGTCGGTAAATTCTTCGGGCACCATTCCTCAGAGTTCATGCGCGCTAAGCCACGTGCGATATCTGCTGGGGTTAGGCCATTTAGGACTGTGCATGCCAATTGGCGAAGTTCTTCATCCGCATAAACCTCAAAGTTTTTCGTGAATGCTGATCCGTAAAGATCACTCATGCGCTGAAGAACCATGTCCGCTACTTCAACTGGGAAATCAATCGCAAATGCTTGTTCAAACAACTGGATATTGCTCATGCGCACTCTCCTTGAACATCACGCATTGGCGCTGGTTGATTTGCTTGGCTACCAAAACGACGGCGTTCCAAAGGTTGTTGAACTGGTGCGGGTGGTTGCGAAGTGCGGTTTTGCTCGTTGAAATACCACTGTGCCTCAAATGCTGCCCAAGGTTTTTGACGGTTTAAGCAATACTCGATGCCTTGAGCAAACGTTAAATTTGCTTTTGCAATTTGGCTTACAAGAAGTTTGAATGCACGTTCGGTATTCACCCCGCCTTTTGCCTTACGAACCTGCATAAATTCAGTTGCAGTTTTTTCAGATACACCGTTTTCGATCAACGTAGATTTGAAATCAAATTTGTTTGGTTTCTTGCTTGCACCAGTACTTAAATCTTTTGAAGTAATCTCTGTTGTAATCTCTGAAGTAATATTGTGTATAACGGATGTGCTTTTAGCTTCACCGCGGGTAAAGGATTCCTCCACCCCCGAATGTTGTTTTACTTCACCCCCGAATGTAGGATTTCGAGTTCGGGAATTTGCTGTTTCACCTTCGCTGTTTTGGTCAGAATTAATACACTTTTCAAACCATTCATCGAATGCATCAATGTTTAATTTGAAGTACAACTTATGCTCTAAGCGCTTCTCTGTTTCACTCAAAATACCCAAATCTTTAAGCAATTTACGGGCAGTTTTTTGGTGACTGTAAGTAAGACCAGTTTCTTTATGCCATTCTTCAGATGTCTTATATACACCCAATTCACAATCGGTTTTGTCGTGCCAATATACAAGCTGACTTAGGAATATACCCGCCAACGGATTACCCAGGTGAATGCCGAGCTGCGGGAAGTATGCAATCGCTCTACCCAGCCCTTTTAGTGTTGAATAGTGACTCATGCTACAAAATCTCCCTTCATGCGTGATTTCTCTACAAGACCTGTGATTCGTGTTAAACCAAAAGCAGTAACACGCATATGCAAAAACACGCGCTCTTGGCCGTCGTGGTGATTTTTGATAACTGGTGATGTGCGATTCGCAAATACACCATTTAACGTGTACTGAGCCATTGGCTGTAATTTTTTGGATGCATCTCGGTACACCCATTTCTTATCAATGAGCAACTGAATAAGTTCCGATTCTTTAATGCCAATCGTTTTTGAACATTCACGAATGCAGTATGTATTGCTTGTATCGGCAATAGTGTCTAAAGCCTGCGCTTTAGGTGCTAACACGGCGACATGGTCCTTAAGCGCTTGGTTTTCTTGTTCAGCAGCCAAGGCCAACTGGATTAGTTCCATTCGACTGAGTTCGACAGGTTTTGATGCTTTGTCTTCGAGTTCTTTCCAGCGCTTAATAACTCGATTGCGCAAAACGATGTTGTAGCCAGTGACCAAAGTCATTGTTAGCTCTTCATCTAACAAATATTCGGTTTGTTGGCGGTTTTGAGCATCAAAATAGATGTCCCCAAATTTGGGGATATCTAAACCAAGCTGCCCAAGCATGTTTTCAACATCACGCTTAACGTGGTCATGACGCTTTTCTGTCAAGTCAGCAATAACGCGAGTCGACATGGTTTTTTGATTTTCTTGAAACTGTGTTATCATCGGCATATTCATTAAGATTTACCCTCTGAATTGAATGCTAAAGCCCGATCTCAACTCTCGGGCTTTTCCTTTTTTTATCACGACACTTCACCCAAACTTTGCTCAGTCAATGAAAGACGGCGTTTATCGTTTAGCTCTACAGTCGTGGCGTGGCGTAATAAATCAGCTAATACAAATTTGCGATTACCATTAAGTAAAACCCCATCGTCTTGCACCTGGTGAACCGTCATAAGGTCGTCGGGCATAAATGCGTCAACAAATACAACCGTGTCGCCTTTCACGAAATCTGAGCATGTTGTTGCTTCCACCGATATGGTTTTCACATACGCCTCATCGGGTGCCAGACCTAATTCAAATTCGCGCTTTTCAACTTGAGTCACTAAACAGTGGTTGCACTGCTCTTCTTTAAAATTGCTGCACTTGTTAGCGCATGGGTGTTGTGTTAGATTGGTTTTGTTCACAAGATTGCCTCTATTAGTTTTTTGAACACTAAAAGCCTGATTTCTGCGATCAGGCTTTTTCTATTTGCAAAGCTGATAAATACTTAGCGCACTCACCTTTCATGGCTTTGCGTAGTGATTGAATTTTGAGTTCCATCTCTTCTAGGATGTGATCCGTCTCGTCCATCTCAGCGGGAGTCACAACACCGTCTTCCAATGCATTCAAAACTTGTTTGTTTGCTGCACCATTTCCAACATTCATACCTAGCAAAGACTCCAAAACGCTTAAGTGGTGCTCTTTACCATCAGTATTTTCTACGGGAACCAGCATCAAACCGATTTTGTGTGCCCAAACTTTTAAAACTGCTGGATTTTCTGTGTAGGTCAGCATTGCTTCAAAAGCTTTCAGGCTTGGCAAATGCGTTTCCATATTTGGGTTTGCATAATTCAAAACGGTTTTATGCGATACACCCAATACATCTGCGACATCTTTTGGGCTTACACCTGTAGATTGATGGACCATCTTATGCAGCGCTGTTTTTGTTTCTTTACTAATGTCCATATGTGAATCCTTGAATTTATTCACGTTTACCTATTTGGTGGAAAACGTGAAAATATGTTTATGGAGTTAAGGTTTCTAAATCAGCCTTCAATTTCCCTTTTGTGGTTAATTCAAAAACTGCTTGAGTACGCGGCGGGATACCTTTTTTTTCCCACTTCCATAAAGTGACTTCTGAATAACCAGTTTTTAACGACAGTTCACGGCGAGTTTTGCACTTGTTGTAGTGCATGAGGTCTACCACTTTCATTTACTTACCTAAGTTAGCATATTTATTTAATGTAAGTTAGCACGTACTAACCTAAGTTGCAATATTGTGTATTAACATTAGTTAGTGTTTTATATGGATATATGCCATGTTTCTTCATGAAAGAATTCAGCAGAAATTAGATGAGAAAAATTTGAAGCAAGCTGATCTTGCCCGAGCAACTGGCAAATCTTCAGCAGCTGTTACTAAGTGGCTCAGAGGGGAAAATATTCCTAAAACAGAAGCATTAAAACAAATTGCAAAACTATTAAATGTTGATGATGGCTGGTTATTAACAGGCAAAGGCTCGCCATCAAAATTAGATAACAACATTGATCTATCACAAAAAATCCCATTAGAAGGTCGCCCTATTCCTGTTATTTCATGGGTTGCGGCAGGCTCACTTTCTTCTATTGAGACTGTGTTAAGAGACACTGAAATTGATGAATGGCTCCCCCCAAATAAAGATTGTGGAAAAAGTGGTTACGGCTTAAAAGTTACTGGAATGTCAATGTCACCCTTCTTTCTTCCAGATGACCGTATTTATGTAAATCCTGAGGTGCAAACTTTTGATTTACAAACTGGCGATCTAGTTATCATTGCTTGCTATGGGGAAACAGAAGCAACCTTTAAAAAGTTGATTATTGAAGGTGATAATAAGTATTTACAACCATTAAACCCCAATTGGCCAGAGCAGATTATAAAACTTAGCGAAGACTGCCGATTAGTTGGAAAAGTTGTTGGCTTATATAGAAAAATATAATTACTCTTAAATCGATGTAATTATTAAGAGGGGTTTCTTGTGGAATATAGTGATTTTATTGTTTACGTAGATGAAAGCGGCAGTGTTGATATGCTGAACAATGATTCAGACTTCCCTGTCTTTGTGCTTTCTTTATGTGTATTTAATAAAAAATATTATACTGGAAATGTAGTTAGATCTGTTGAAAACCTTAAATTTAAACATTTTGGGCACGATATTATTATTCTTCATGAAAGAGACATTAGAAAAAGAACATCGCATTTTTCAGGATTCGATAAATGTCGTATGCAATTATTAATGGATGATCTTAATGACTTAATAAGTAATAATAATTTTATTTTAATAAGCTCAGTAATCCGTAAAGATAAATTAGTAAATCGTGATGCAAATCCATATGAAGTAGCTATGAAATTTTGTCTGGAAAGGCTTTATTACTTCCTTAAGGAAAAAGGACAGCAAAATAGGATGACCCATATTATTGTTGAGTCACGAGGAAAAAATGAAGATTCACAATTAGAGCTTGGCTTCAGAAGAATTTGCGATCCTTCCGGAAATTACCCTAATAAAGTTTTCCCATTTGATATTATATTTGCTTCTAAAAAGACAAACTCATCAGGTTTGCAGTTTGCCGATCTTGTGGCTAGACCAATTGGAAGGCATGTAATCAATCCAAATCAGCAAAACAGAGCTTTTGAAATATTAAAGACAAAATTTTATTGTAAAGGTGGTCGAGTTGCCCTTGGAGAGCAGTATATGGGGTATGGATTAAAAATTTACCCCAAATAAAAAACAAAGAGCCTTGATGTATGCACCAAAGCTCTTTGCCGACCGGGAATGCCCAATCCATAATTTAATTATAGTGTAGACACCCTCTACCATCAAGAATTATTAACGATTATTAACACTATGGCCCACCCTAACGGTGGGTTTTCTTTTGTCTATTAAAACACAAAAGTTAGCATGTATTAAAAAAGGTTAGTAAATAATGCTAACTTTTGTATTGACTATATCACTAACTAAAGTTAGCATTAAATTCACACACCAACCCAATGTGAGTAAACCAAAAATGAAAAATAGAAGCCTTCGCCTACAACTACTGCATATCGCTAATGGCAATGTAAAAGCCGCGAAAGAAATGGAAAACTACGTATTAGGCGAATCAACCGTTCATGCTGAAACGCATACTGTAGAAGCAAATGAAGGCAATCGTGATGAAGATTGCGGCTGTTTTATTTGTTGTATGCGCAAAGCTATCGAGGAAGGTGGCGTGAAATTTAATTGAATCCATAGACATTAAAAAGCCCTGATAACTTTGCACGGCGATCAGGGCCCAATGTAAACACTTGCACGCTTACGGGGCTCATTATGAAACAAACAGTATCGCATAGCAAATTACCTGAGTTTGGCGCAACCAAAAGCCAAACTTCTGCAATCCTCTACCAAGAACCTACCTTGGAGGAAACAAAGCCACAACATAAGCCAGTCATTGAGTTGGTAAAGAACTTTGCAGCAAGCACCCTACTAATGATCAGTATTTTCAGTATTTGTTTAGTTATTTTGAAAGGCTGTGCCGATGATGTTGAACATCAGAAAGCCATGGCTGTTAAGCATCAAATGCAGTTTGGCTCGGGTAAATAGGCCTCACCATGAAAAAAATCCCTAAAAGACACATGGACCAATTCACGATGTTTTTATCTGTTGTTGGTTTTACCGCAAAGACAAATGCTGATGGTTCTATCACTTGTATAAATCCCAAAATGCCGAAAGAGCGCAGACAAATAGTGCTTTGGCAGAACGGAAAAATGAATAAAGCATGCCAGTTGCTTTGGTGGGATTTTCTAAATCACTGGTTAATTATCGGCAAGCAATTTATTGAAGCGCTGAATAAGAAGATTGAGGTGGCGTGATGAGTACATTGTTAGATGAAAACGGCGCTGTAATTCAATCGCAAGACGATGGTTATGTGCCTAAAACCTTATGCCCCGCTGAACGTGGCTATGGCGATTACATCATCATGAACATCAATGAAAACGGTCTGATTGATAAATGGCGTTTTGATATTGATGATTTTCAGGAGGATGAAGACTGATGGATATTCAGAAAGAAAAAGAAGCGTTTGAGGCGTGGTTTGAATCACGCTATGGCGCCCATTTTATGCAGTTTGCGCTCGATCTAGACTTTTATGTTGATAAGCACACTCAAACCTGTTGGGAAGCATGGCAAGCCAAAGCCCAAGCGGTGCCTGAATGGATTTCGGTTGATGATGAGTTGCCAAGTGAAGGAGATTTACTTTTAGGCATCTCGACAACAAAACTTGCCAAATTCAATGTTTATCAAGTCGTCGCATTAGATGAATTTGATGATTGTGAAATCACACACTGGATGCATTTGCCGCAAGCACCAAAAGCACAGGAGCAAAGTCATGAATGCCCCAATCCTTGACCCCTGCTGCGGCTCTCGCATGATGCATTTTGATCGTACAAATCCAAATGTCGTATTCGGAGATATTCGTGCTGAAAAGCACATTTTATGTGATGGTCGCTCTCTTGAGGTCTCGCCCGATATTGAAATGGACTTTCGAGCAATGCCATTCAAAGATGGTCAATTCAATTTAGTCGTATTTGATCCACCTCATTTGATTAAAGCAGGAAAAGAAAGCTGGCTTGCTTTGAAGTATGGAAAACTTCAAGCAAGTTGGCGGGATGATATTCGAAAAGGATTTGAGGAATGTTTCCGCGTGTTGGCCAACGGCGGTGTTCTGATTTTTAAGTGGAATGAAACACAAATTAAAGTCAGTGAAATTTTAGCTTTGACTGATCAAAAGCCTGTCTTCGGACACATCAGTGGAAAGCGTGCAAATACTCACTGGATCACATTTATGAAAATGGAGCCGGCTCATATGACTAACCTCCAACACATCGCCCAAGACCTTGCTGAAGAATTCGCACCACTTGTTATAGGTCAATCAGGCACAACCAAAACATTCACGGCGGAGCAAGCCTCTGCCCTTTATCACATCCTTGTAAGTTTTGGATATAAGGATGAATGCAAGGGCTTGGATACCAAATTACCGTTTGAGTTAATTGATATTAAGAAGGAAGTATCTTAAATGGGAATTTTTCAAATCACCGTACAAGGTGAAGCACCTCAATTATTCGTAGGCTCTGAAGTTGGCGGTGCAAAGATCGTATCGATCAAGGATGTAAGCCCAAAACTGGTATCATCTACTGAATTGGCTCAGTACTATGGCATTAGTCCCGACGCTGTCCGTGACCGCTGTGCAGCAATCAACAAAGGTACTCGGGGGAAATGTCTTTACGATCCAGAACAAGCACACGCTATTTTGACAGCTAAACCTATTGCGAGACGCGGGCGACCAAGGAATAATCAATGAAAAAGGCCATACAAACTATATTTAAAGAAAAAGCCCCAATTTAAGGGCTTTAATTTTATGCATCCATCATATCCGCAATATCTTCAACATCCGGGTTGTAATAAGTATTCACTAGGACTTTAATATTTTTATGACCAGTGACCTTTGCCAGCACTTCAACCGGTAATTTTTGGTTATTCACAAAACGAGTAATAGCCTCATGGCGTGTGTCATGAAAGTGAATATCTGCCAGTCCTACTTTTGCCTTGCGACGCTCCCACATTAACCTGAAAGCATTTTCATTTTGTGGAATCAGCTTAGGCCCATCATGATCAATCAGATCCAACAAAGCCAAGGCCTTTTTAGTTAGTGGCACATTACGAGCATCACCGTTTTTGGTTTTAGGTAAATGCACATGCCGATCATAAATTTCAGACATGGTAATACCGAGAATTTCACCACGGCGCATTGCAGTCTCTAGAGCAAATAGAAATGCCCATGCAACATAGTGCTCTGGCAATGTCGGTGTCTGCCCTTCACGATAATTCAATCCCTCTAAAATGAGCTGAATTTCTTCATCACGAATACGGCGATTACGTGCTTTAGGCTTAGCCGGTTTTTTAATGCCCATCCATGGATTAGTTTCCAATAAGAAAAGCTCTTTAACCGCATAGCTAAAAACTGATGAGTACAGCGCAATTTCTCGCAGCACTGTATTTGCTCCAACTTGTTTTAAGCGCTTATTGCGCCAGATAGTTAAATGCTGTGGTGTGATGTCATGAATAGACATATCTGCCAGCGCACCAAACTTTTCATCAAATGGCCCTAATTGTTCTTTGATGTATTTGGATCCACGAAGCTTTCGCCCATGCTCGTCATAATATTTATGAAAAAGGGTTTTAAAGGGATAGTGTTGCTTTACGCCTAGATCTTCAGAAAGCTTATTTGCTTTTGCCTCAAGCATCTTTTGCGCAGCCCATTGCTCGCATTCTTTTACTGTGTCTTTGGTTACTGAATATGTTTTTCCAGCAATCATTATTTTAATTCTGTAGCTTTCACCGCGCTTGACCGCTTTAGGCATTCTCATGATCTATAACTCTATATTCTTGGTCTAATCTTGGTCTAAATTTAACGGCCATAACCGCCAAAAGGGCAGATCTAACGGATATGGCGGTTAAGGGTAGACTTTATTCAAGACAACAAAAAAGGGTTTTAAGCTATTGTTTTCGCTTAAAACCCTTATAACATAACGTTTAGAATCTTGGTAGGTATAAGCAGACTCGAACTGCTGACCTCTACGATGTCAACGTAGCGCTCTAACCAACTGAGCTATACACCTGAAGTAAAAGCATAATATTCACTTTTAAAAAGTATGACAAGCGCTATTTCTTGTTTTTTAAAGCAGATGCACAAGTTTTAAGCATCTGTCTAAATTGTTGAATGCTTTTTGAATTCAACCTATTGGAATAACGCATTTGTTGATAATAATCACCCGCCTGCTTAAATAAAACTTGCTGTTCAGGTTTAACGTCTTGAGCTAAACGCAACAACCATTTGTTTACCGTTTCGGCATCTTGTTTACGCTGCTCAGTTGTTAAGCTTCGAGAAAAAGATTGAATGACAATGTCATATTCAGAAGTTTGAGCACGTTTACACCAAAATATAGCGCACCAGTACAGTAAAACTAATCCACCAATGCTAATCATAATCAGCAATACCAATGAATAACTGGATTGGAGTCCTAGCTTCTGTAACCAACCTCGTTGAGTCTCTGCATTATAGCCAACCACCTTACTTTGCCATTGATAACTTGCATAGTCACTCCAAATGCGCATTTTGTTTAATACCGAATAGCGCTGTACATGCCATCGACTACTCTCACCCCAAACACTGGCATCTTGGCTCATTAAATCTTGCATACCCTGTTCAATACGCTGTGGTGCAATCATCGCTGTTGGGTCATAGCGTTTCCAGCGCCCATCCACAAAGACTTCCGTCCATGCATGCGCATCTAACTGTCGAACTTCCCAACTTTTTGCATCTGGTGAAGGCTGGCCACCTTGATACCCAACCACAATACGCGCTGGAATTCCCGCATAACGCATCAGCATCACGAAGCTAGAAGCATAATGTTCACAAAAACCTTGTTTGGATTGAAACAAAAACTCATCAATACGATGCTGTCCCAACAAGCCCGGTTGCAAGGTATAACTAAAACCATTGTTGCGGTACCATTGCAAAACATTTTGGATATAGCGTTTCGGGTTCTCGTTACTCTGGCTAAACAACTGCTGTGCAAATTGCTGCGCTTTCAAGTCCATGTCCTCAGGCGCTTTTAAGTTTATGCTTCGTTGTATTTTAGATAATTCTCTTTGGGAAAATTGAACATTTCCCATCCATTGCAATGCAATAGGTTCCACACGCTGGACTTGACGATAAGCCTGAATACTCCAATCCTGACGTAGCTGATAACGTCGCTCTAAGGGTTGTGAATATTCCAATGCCATAATCCACGGAATCGCGACATCAGCGGGTAAATATTGATAGTTCCATTTTTTGGATGTAGAGATATGCGTTAATGTATCATCCGAAATACTTTGTTGATTAATAAAACTACTGGTCCACTTTTGCCCATCATATTGATCTAAGACCATCGCGCGCCAATAAAGCTCTGAACGATTTGGAAGCTGAGTGACATCACCAATAATACGAAAAGCCAAATGGCTGGACTGGGATAATTGCGCAATATCTCCAGGTGACATAGTGTCACTCATTCCTGTCACTGCTTTATTTTCAGGAATTGGAATATGCCAAAGTGGAGGCAAGCGCGGAAAGAACATAAATAACAGTACAAAAAAAGGCAGTGCGAGACCTACAAATTTAATAACATGTTTTGCATCTTGCCTTAATGCCATACGATTCGAGTTTTCAGATGCAAAAGCATGGGTTTGCACTCGATACAGCCCCAACAAACAACTCAATAAACAGAGTAAAACCATCACTGCCGTCATAAATGACTGACTATGTAAAAACATACTCGCCGCAACAAATAAAGCAAAGTTAAACAGAATAATCACATCACGCTGCGTTTTTGTTTCTAAGGCTTTCGCAAAGAGAAAGATGCTTAAAACAGCTACGCCCGCTTCTACCCCTAAAAAGCTTTGATAGCTCCAAAAAGTGACCGCTATAGCAACAAGGGTCAAAATGTAAATTGCCCATTTCGGGAAATGGTTGCCCGTAGATTTCATGAAATGCCATAGACAACCGATACAAATGGCGAAAATGACACTCAAGAGCACAGGACTAAAACTTAGTTGTGTGATCCAAATCAAACTCAGTGTCAGTACAATGGCAATACGAATAGAAGAATGCATACTGTGCTCGCTATGCCTGCGCCAAAAGTAATTTGGCTTGAAGGTATTGTTCTCGCCCTATCCCTTTGGCTAATTCACTATGGGGTAAATACAGTGCATAGGCATACTGCAACTGCTCATATTGTTCAACCAAGCCCATCATTAAGCTCAATTTTTCTTCATGTGAAGGACTCGGCATATGTACATAGTGGATGTCTAAACTGTGTTGATCCTGATGTTGCTCAAAGACTTTAATAAATAAACCTTGTCCTTGTGCCACTTGTTTCCATGAAACCGCCTGTAAAGAGTCGCCCTCTTTAAAATTTCGTAATTCTCGAAATTCATCCATGTCCGGTTCAAAACTGTGCTGTTGCTGTTTATTTTCTGCCGCTAAAGACTTAGCTTTAGGCGCTATCCACACAGGTGCTTGGATAAAAAAATAACTCCATGCACGAACGAGACCAAATGGATAAGTCGAATATATTTTAATCTCTGGAAAACTAAACTGTCCGCGCTCTTTTGGAAAAAAATTTAAATCGAACACCTGATGGGTATCTTGAATAAACAACTGTTCTATATGATCAGCATAAGCGAGCCAAAGGTATCGAGGCCGTGAATGCTGTTGTTTGAAATGCATTTGTAATTGCAATGCACTCTCAACCTGCCCTATTTCAGGTAATACAAGGTCAACACTTAACCCATGTAGTTGTTTAAAGGTCAAATAAAAACTCATACATAGCACGGCACTGATTAAAAAACAAAACGCTAATATTAAGTTATTGGCATAATTCACCCCTGCAATAAAGGTGATTAAAATCAGCACCACATATACATATCCTTGCTGATAAATAAACACCAGTACATCTTTTTGGGTCAGTTGTTTTTCAGCTTTGAATTGAAAGCGTTTATTTATCCAGTTTTGCCACAGCATGCGTCAGCTTATCCTATTAGTGAACTTTGACTTGCTTCATCAGTTGCTCAGTTTCAGCTTCACCCAGCCCTATTCGATGCGCGGTGACTGCGACAAATACAGCCTGTACATCATCCGGTGTAACAAATGCACGGGCTTTAACCAAAGCATATGCTTGTGCTGCTTTCTTCAAAGCCAGTACGCCACGTGTAGATAACCCATGTCGACCTTTACGGGTCTCAGCCGCCAAATCTAGAATATAATCCAAGACTTCCTCAGACAGATAAATCTGTGGCACCAAAGTTTGTAAGGCCAGAATGTCTTGTTCAGAGAATACTGTCATCAACTGCTGAATCAAGTCATGACGGGATTGTTGCTGCAATAAAGCCTTTTCTGCCTGACGGGATGGATAACCTAAAGATAGCCGCATAAGAAAACGGTCGAGCTGTGACTCTGGTAGTGCATAAGTTTCACTTTGAAAAAGTGGGTTTTGCGTTGCAATTACCCAAAAAGGCTGCGGTAGTACATAACGACTTGCATCGATTGTCACCACACCCTCTTCCATCGCCTCTAAGAGCGCACTCTGCGTTTTCGGACTACAGCGGTTAATTTCATCTGCGAGTAAAATTTGAGTAAAAATTGGCCCTTGCTTAAACTCAAACAGATGTTCTTTTTGGTTAAACATATTCACCCCAATCACATCACTTGCCAGCATGTCATTGGTAAATTGAATCCGTTTAAATTGAAGACCGGCCAAATGTGCCAAGCTACTGGCCAATGTGGTTTTGCCTAAACCGGGTAAGTCTTCAAACAAAATATGCCCACCTGCTAACAGGCTGCATAAGGCCAACTGGGTTTGTTTATTTTTATCTAAAACGATTTGATTGACTTGATTGAGGAATTCTTGGACTTTTGGATAAAAAACACTTAACTGTGATTCATCGAGCATGGCAATTTGCTGCGTTTCTACCGTTTTTTCTTTTCCCCAAAGCACCTTATTCTCCCCAATCAAAATATAAATCAAGGTTTAACATACAGGTTTTTCAGACATACTCAAAGACGATCCTTATAAATCTTCAATGATTTGCGTATGAATGACCTACGTCACCTCAAACTATTGTTTCGCTGCAGATTTCAACTGATCTTTTAAAGCATCTGCGCTCATTGAAAATGAAGGAGATGATTTCTCTGCTTGCTTAATCAATTCTATGAGTCGTGCATTGATTGGCGCCTGTCTACCACATTGCTCTGCGAGTTTTAAAACCTCACTATTAATCCAGTCAACCTCTGTGGGGCGACCTGCAATTAAATCATCTTGCATAGACGACCGAGCCAATGGGTCAATCGCCAACATTTTACGACTTAATAATTTAAATAATGGATTGGGTAAACTCAGCAATTTGGGAATCAAATGAGTCGGAACTGCAGTTAATTTTGCAGGTGTAATTTGTGCGTAATCAAGCAGTGCTAAAGCTTCCTGCTGCGCCATTGCCACACATTGGCGATATTTACGAATCGACAATTGTTCCTTTAGCGGTTTTTTTGACAATGCATTGATTGAATTATTTAAATTAAGTAAAAGCTTGGCCCACTGCACAGCCAGCATGTCTTTTTCAAAAACAATCTCTAAACCTGCTTTTTGAAATGCATTCTCAAGCAAATTTTGATTCGGATATTGCTTAACACTTAATGCACCAGAGGTACCTTGATGATAATGCCCAGCTTCTTGCGTGGCGACGTTAAAAGGAACCATCCCCTCTAAAATCATCTGCCCTTGCAAAACTCTTTTTAAAATAGGGACATTGCTTAAGCCATTTTGAAAGCTGATGATCAGCCGTGTTTTAGTTCCTAAATATTCTTTAAGTTCATGCGCAACTTGTTCCGTTGCTGCCGATTTCACACAAATAAAAACAACATCAGCATCCACAACCTGAGCAGGATCAGTCGTTAGTTTGAGTTGATGAGGTGCAAGTTTGATATTTTTGCCTAAATAATCAGTTAAGACTAAGCCCCATTGGGAAAGCTCTGCATGAATACGTGGACGCGTGATAAAAGTAACATCATTACCTGCAGCAACCAACCTTCCGCCTAAATAACACCCAATGCTTCCAGCACCATAAATATATATTTTCATTCAATTTCCCTTTGCAAACATTCCAGTATTTTAAGAACTATAACAATCAAAAGCTGTCAAATATACGACATGAACCTTTTATGCCTCACACTCCGTGTTGCGTTATGATTGAATCCGTGATGTAACAACTTGCTTCATGCAAAAAGTACACTGTCGAATCTAACACGAGCAACCGCATGTAATTGAGTATTTTCACTCGATTTTTCACAAAAAAGACGGCACCGAAGTGCCGTCTTTCAACTGATTAATTACATTAACAAGGGCACTTTTTCATGCCATTCGTTGCAGATGGATAACGTGCATCCACACAGTGACGATAAAAAGTTTTAGCATCCATCGCTTCTAAATCAGGATGGTGCTTTTTCATATGCTCCAAATAGTTTGGATAATCAGGCACCCCCACCATCAAGCGGAAACTTTGCTGCAAACGTTGCCACAGCGTCGCAATTCGAGACCAATTTTTAGGGTTCAGAATCAAATCTTTCTGCGACATCACGGTCATTTTAATGATTTTATAAATCATCATTTTTCCACTTTTAGCAAATTTTAGATTCATCTGACTCTCCTTAATGTCCAGCTTTTGATGGCTGAATGTCTTCAGGATCACGATAAATGGCTTCTGCTTCATGCACAGTCGGAACTGGGCTTGCCAATGCACGACGAATCACTCTAATCGCAGCAAAGAGCATCACAATCGCCACAATCATAAAGAAGCCACACAGTGCAGCATTGATCTGATTCGACATCGCAACGGTCTGCATTTCAGCAACTGTTTTTGCTGGTGCTAAAATTTCATTGTTTGCAATTGCATTGTTAAAGCGTTCAGCTTGTGCCAAGAAACCAATTTTTGGATTTTCGTGGAAAATTTTCTGCCAGCCCGCGGTCATACAGGTTATCAACAAGAATACCGTCGGGATAATCGTGACCCATACATATTTCTCTTTCTTCATTTTGAAGAGGATAACCGTACCTAAGATCAATGCCATAGCTGCAAGCATCTGGTTACCCACACCAAACAGTGGCCATAAGCTATTGATGCCCCCGAGCGGATCGACGACACCTTGGTAAACAAAGAAGCCCCAACCTGAAACCGCAACTGCTGTACCCAACAAGTTTCCGAAAAAGTTATGTGAGTTTTTCACCGCAGGAATCACAATCCCAACTGTGTCTTGCACCATGAAACGACATGCACGCGTACCCGCATCAACTGCTGTTAAGATGAAAAGTGCTTCGAATAAAATGGCAAAGTGATACCAAAACGCCATCATTTCACGACTATTGAAAATTTCCGTAATGATGTGAGCCATACCAATAGCAAAAGTTGGCGCACCGCCAGTACGTGAAAGAATGGTACTTTCACCCACTTCTTGAGCCAGTAAAGTTAATGTTTCTGGAGTAACAACAAAACCTAAGTTACGAACAGCTTCAGCTGCGGTGTCGACACTTGTACCCAGTAAAGCGGCTGGTGAGTTAATCGCAAAATATACACCGGGATCAAGCACTGCAGCACAGATCAAGGCCATGATTGCAACAAATGACTCCATGAGCATACCGCCATATCCGATCATACGAATATCACGCTCATTGTTCACAAGTTTGGGCGTGGTGCCTGACGACACTAAAGCGTGGAAACCTGAAATTGCGCCACAAGCAATGGTAATAAATAAGAACGGGAACATTGAACCTGCAAACACAGGGCCAGTACCATCAATAAATTGCGTGAATGCTGGCAGCTTCATTTCTGGCATTGCGAAAATAATACCGATTGCTAAGCCTGCAATAACACCAATCTTTAGGAAGGTTGATAAGTAATCGCGTGGTGCAAGCAACAACCACACAGGTAGTGCTGAAGCCACGAAACCATAAATAATCAGCGCCCAAGTCAACTCTGTACCCGACAGGGTGAAGAACGCACCCCAATATGGATGCTGTGCAATATTTTCACCGTAGACAATGCCGAGCATCATCAAAACGAAACCAATAATAGATACTTCTGCAATTTTACCCGGGCGGATAAAACGCATGTAAATTCCCATAAAGAGTGCAATTGGAATCGTTGCAGCAATACTAAATACGCCCCACGGGCTGTGTGCAAGTGCTTTGACCACAACCAGTGCCAAAACAGCAAGGATAATAATCATTACCCCCAATGCACCAAGCATGACCACAATACCTGCAAAAGTTCCAAGCTCTTGCTTTGCCATTTCACCGAGTGAACGTCCATCACGACGGGTAGAAATAAACAACACCAAAAAGTCTTGTACTGCACCTGCAAGCACGACACCGACAAGCAACCAAATCGTGCCAGGTAAATAGCCCATTTGCGCTGCTAAAATAGGCCCTACTAATGGACCTGCACCTGCAATCGCTGCAAAGTGATGTCCAAATAGAACACTTTTGTTGGTTGGAACATAGTCCAGACCATCATTCAAACGATGCGCGGGAGTTAAGCGACGTTCATCAAGCTCAAAAACTTTATTTGCAATAAATAAACTATAGAAGCGATAAGCAATACTATAAATACAGCCCGCAGCAAGTACGAGCCAGATGGCATTGACATGCTCACCACGACTGAGTGCCAATATCCCAAAAGAGACTGCACCAACGATGGCTACCAGTAGCCAGATGATTTTTGAAGTCAGGGTTGACTTCGGCTGAACAGATTCCATTTCAATCCCTCATATTTGTTGCATTCAATCAGCGTCTTTAATTATTCGAGGTACTGCTGTTTTCCTTTGCGACTTTACTCTGCATCTCCTTGTTTTGATCTAATACTTTGGCATAAAAAAAGGGATGATTTTCATCATCCCTTCCGATAATAGTCTATTTTTAAACCATTATGCACGTTCTAAATAATCGCCAGTACGAGTATCTACACGAACGCTTTCTTCTTGCTGTACAAATAATGGAACACGTACTACAGCGCCTGTTTCCAATTTTGCAGGTTTACCACCACCGCCAGAAGTATCACCACGTACACCCGGATCAGTTTCAACAATTTTCAAAACTACGAAGTTTGGTGGGTTTACTGTTAATGGCACGCCATTGAACAACATAATGGTACATTTTTCATTTGAATCGTCTTTTAACCATTTTGCAGCATCGCCCATTGCTGTTTTGTCAGCAGCGATCTGTTCAAATGATACAGGATCCATGAAGTTCCACATTTCGCCGTCGTTGTACAAGTATTCCATTTCTACTTCTACAATGTCAGCCGCTTCTAAAGAATCACCAGACTTAAATGTTTTTTCTAAAACTTTACCAGAACGTAAATTACGTAGTTTTACGCGGTTAAATGCTTGACCTTTACCTGGCTTTACATATTCATTTTCCATGATTGAACATGGGTTACCATCAAGCATAACCTTAAGGCCTGACTTGAAATCATTCGTAGAATAATAGGCCATGACTGGCGCACTCCAAACTAACTAACTTAAATATTTATGTCTTTATCTTAGACACCAAAGCTTTGAAAAGCAGGGCCATAAAGATAGGGCATCTTTTTTGATGCCTCGTATTGTAAATGAGCAAGGTGTTATGAAGCAATGAAAATCCACTGCCTATAAGTCGAAGATCTTGATAAAATAGCCTCGTTCCGCGTGTTTTTGTGTATTGAAAAAGCCTTTTTAGACCGCACACATCCGAGCAACTCGTTTCGACATCACCCGATTTGATGACCTAACTTTCTTTTGACCTAGTATTTGACCCCTTATTGCATGACTCATTATTTGTACCAAGAGCAAAATTGGCAAGCTCAACTCAGTGATTTAATTACTGACCCTTTAGAATTACTTAACATTCTAGAGATTTCTCCTGAGCAACTGCTGTCAGGCGCACTGCTTGCATCGACCCAATTTAAACTCCGTGTTCCCCGTGCTTTTGTGACAAGAATGCAAAAAGGCAATCCGCTTGATCCTTTACTCCTTCAAGTCCTGCCCCATCATCTTGAGCTTGAAGAACATCCTGACTTTGTGACCGACCCATTGGGTGAGGAACAAGCCAACCAACAACCCGGTGTTTTGCACAAATATAAAACTCGTTTCTTACTTACGCTGACTGGGGCATGTGCCGTTCATTGTCGTTACTGTTTTCGCCGACATTTCCCCTATCAAGAGAACCTGCCAAAGTCAGAAGATTGGATCAATATTCAACACTATATTCAGTCCCAACCTGACATTAATGAAGTCATTTTGAGTGGCGGAGACCCCTTAACGCTGTCCAATCGTAAAATAAAATTATGGATTGAACGCTTAGAAAGTATTCATCAACTTAAATTTTTGAGAATTCACTCACGAGTTCCTATTGTAATGCCTAACCGTGTCGATGATGAGCTAATTTCCATCTTAAAAAACAGTAGGCTGCGCATTATTCTAGTGGTACACTCAAATCATGCATCGGAATTGGATGATTTTACCTGCCGTCAATTACAGCAATTAGTCGCAGAAAAAATCACCATTTTCAATCAAGCGGTTTTGTTGAAAGGGGTCAATGATCATGTTCAAATTTTGACAGATTTGAGCTACCGTTTATTCGATGCAGGTGTATTGCCATACTATTTACATGTTTTAGATAAAGTAAAAGGGGCTCACCATTTTGATTTAAACCCGCAAAACATTGATTTGCTGTATCAAGGATTATTGGCGAATCTACCCGGCTATCTGGTTCCCAAGCTGGTCAGGGAAATTGCGGGAGAAAAGAATAAGACACCACTTTTCGGGGTTTCAACTTTTTGAGTTAAATAATAACGATGATGACGACGAGTACTTCAGATATCTTCCAAAAACCAACTGAATTAAAGTTGGATAAGCTTAGTTTTTGCCCAAGCACAGTCAAAGGCTTACAAGAATGGTTAGCAAACTTATCCATTTTACAATTGGGTGACTCTTCTCGTTCCTTATTTCAAGCATTACTTGAAGTCTCCGAACTTCAAGCCAGCGAAACACTTCGCTTTGATTTAGTTCAAGTGCTGCATCCAAATTTGGAAAATGTGCTTACCAGTTTAGAGAAACATTTTTTTAATCAGGGCCTCATCACCACTGACCGAAATGACCATATTATTGAGCTTGCCTTATTAATGCGTAGTCATTTTGCTAAAGTCTATATCGACATTGCAAAACGTGTTTCTCAGCAAATCACTCAAAATAAGTTTTCTCTATTTGCTTTTAATCAAAAAAAGAACCTACAAACGGCTCGAACCGTATCGAGTTATTATGCTTTACAACAACTGTCACTGTTGTTGTACCAACAACACTTGCTCTATAGTTCCCCTATTCCGGGTCAGTGGCTAGCGGCTCATCAGCTCTTAGATTCTGCTATCCAAAATAACTTCTATTTGACCAACATTAATCAAATACAAGGTACACAGCATCAACTCAACAATATTAGCCAAGCCTATGCGCAGCTCATTCTATTGGATATTTTTAATACCCATCAAATCCGTCCAGGTGAGATTCAAGGGCTATTTTTGTGTAGTTTTGATTGGGCGAAACTGATTCAAATATTACCTAAAGAAACCACCTTATCTCGCTATATTGTCGATGCATCAAAAGACTATCCACCGACCTATAATTCTCAAAAAAACAGTCATATTCAACCCAATATTTTTATCTCGACGCAAGCCCTGCTTGATCATCTCTCAGAGATGCAAACTAAACGCGCTGAGCCACTGTCTCGCGATGAGAAGATTTTCCTTACCCCTGCTTTGCATTTTCACATTCATAACTTATTGACCAATAATATTGAACGTAAGCATGAACGATATGAATACTCGGCCCAATTACAAATTTGTTTTGGCCTGTCAGTCGCACATTTCTATTTGTCTAAAGGCAAGAACTTTAATGAAACTTTAGAGCTAGAAGGCAACTACAACTTTCAGAATGAAAGTCACGTGATCAACTCCATGAACAGTAATATTCCTGTGGAGACAAGTTCTGCTCGTATGATTGATCGTGAGTCAAAACAAATCTATCCTGCCGAAGTTTTAGATATTAGCGTGAATGGTTACCGTATTCGTTGGACTGGACCAACACCTGCACATTTAAAAACAGGTGAGTTTATTTTGGTCCAAGAAAATGCGCATAGCCAATGGCGCGGTGGTGTGATTCGCTGGATTAAACAATCAAGTGAAAAAAGCTTGGAACTAGGGTTAGAAATCTTAGCGCAAGATCTTTTCCCATGTGCCGTAATGGTAAAAACAGACCGAACCACTCAGAACTATCAGCCTGCATTATTGGTGCAAACGTCCCAGCTTGATGAAGTACAGACTAGTCTCATTGTCCCGGGTTCGAATATGTACCGAGAAAAACAAACCATTCACTTACGCCTAGGTGATGAAGATCTTAAAATTTATTTAGTAAAAGCACATTTAATTACACAAAGTTTTATTCGTTTTGATTATGAATTGTTGAATGACCAACAAGAACCATTGGTTCAAAGTTTTATTCAAAAGCAAATGAATGCTATTAAGAATCACGATTTATGGGAAGCATTGAAGTGAGAAATCCATTATTATCTAAAAAGTTAAAACGTACGGAAACACGTTTACTCATTATTGATGATAATCAGATCCGTTATAACCAAATTCGTGACCTTTTAACTTCTAGCGATCATCAAGTTCATGCCACTTTACTGGATGACTTACAAAACTTTGAAAAACAGCTTCATCTGCCTTGGGATGTGGTGATTTTTGGTCGCGCTTATGACCTAAAGTATGAACAAGCACTGACTTTGATTCGCAACTCTAACCAAGTCAATTTACCACTGATTTTATTAAAGCCCGATGAATATCAATCAACCCAATACGCAAGTTTTATTCGTAAAGGGATCTATGATATTTTGGACTTAGAAGAAGCGGATAGCTTTTACTTAGGTCTATTGCGTGCACTTTCATTAAGTCGTTTATTGCAAAGCCAACAACAACTCATGAATGAGCTTGAAACGGCTCAAAGCCAAGCACAGGCTTTAGTTGAAGAAAGTAATAAAGCCATTGCTTTAATTCAAGAAGGGATTCATGTTTCAGCTAATGCTGAATACTTACAACTGTTCGGCTTAAGCTCTGAAGATGATATTATTGGTCAACCGCTGCTTGATATTCTCCAGCCGAAAGATGTAAACGATTTCAAAATCCGTTTTAAGAAAATTTCACAAGGTCAGTTTGATTTAGGCGCTTTTGAAGTTGCTACTCTCAATAGCAATGCCCAAACTCAAAATCCTTTAAAAGTTGAGTTTTTAGCTGCACCTGAAGATGATGCTCTCCAACTGACGATTGAAGTCGAATCTGAACGCCCTGCTGCTCCATCAGCCAACACTGAAAAGCATGCGATACAACCTAATACGTATCAACAAATTAACCGTGCTATGACCAAACAGCCTTCTGATCAGAATGCTTTGGTTAGCTTTGCACTCAGCTCTTGTCCAGATGAAATTTTTAAAGCCAACTGGGCAACTACGCGTGATTATTTTAACAATATTTACAGCTTTTTAAATGAACAGACTCATATTCCTCTGTTTAAGGCGGGTGGGCAAACCATCGTTGGTTTATTCCAAGCAGAATCACAGGCCAAACTTGAATCTAAGCTGATTGCGTTAAATGCGCTCACCAAACCACAGCTCATTACCGTAGAAAACAATAGCTATCCCGTAAATTTGCGCATTGGCTATACTTTATTGAAAGGGGAAATTTCAAATCAAGATCAGTTTGAAAACTTGTTATGCTCAGCCTTTAAAACCGCTTTACCGACCAATCAAGACGATTGCGAAATTGAGCAAAAAGCCAGTATTGATATGCCTGTGATTGAGTTGATTAATCCTACAGTCAGCGATACTTTAGACACCCAGAAAACAGCAAATGAACCTACGGTACTTAAAGCTTTACATCTAGCTTTGGAGCGTGGCGAGATTCATCTTAAATATCAACAACTTTATGACAAAGAAGACACCAATTTATATACCTATGAGGTTACCAGTGGCTTTATTTATGGTAATACATGGAAAGATATATCGAGTCTCAAAGAGTTAAGTGAAGACCACGAACTGTCTATTAAACTTGACCGCTGGATTTTAGTTGAGTCGTGTAAACAGCTACACAATTTTATCACTCAGTATCCTGAAGCAAAGTTGATTGTAAACTTAAACAAGGCCGTACTGTTGAATGACCGCTCTTTCCCTGAATTTATCGCCAAGCTGATTACCATTGTACGCAGTAAGTTAAGTCACCCAATTATCCTTCAGTTCTCTGAGGATGATATCAGCCAAAACATTGCTGAAGCGCAAAAATACATTGCCCAGCTTCGCCAATATGGTGCTGAAGTTTCGATTCGTGACTTTGGTAATAGCATTTATAGTGAATCTATCCTACGTCAGCTCGATATCAACAATCTCACCTTACATGAAAACTTAACTCGCATGCTCAGTAGCGACGCCAACACGGAAGAGTTGCAAGAAAAAGTTGCTGTATATCATCAATTGAAAAACATTCAAATTATGCTGCGTGATCTGAATGATATGACGTCGTTTGCCAATGCGTGGAATGTCGATGCCCGCTTTATTCAAGGCGATTATTTCCAAAAGAAACTCGATCATCTGATTGATGTGCAGGATCAGTAAAAGTTAAATTTTTGGAAACTAGCCTCTAAATTTTAAGGCCTCTATATGGGGTCTTTTTACTATATGGTCTAACTAGCAGCCCTATGACTCTGTATCAAAATCATAGGCATAAAAAAACGGGCAAATGCCCGTTTTTTTCTTTTGCTATTAGTCGCGTTTGATAGAACGTGACATGCCAGCAAAACGTTGTTTGAACTTGTCGATACGACCGCCAGTATCAACGTTCTTTTGCTTACCAGTGTAGAATGGGTGGCAAGCTGAACATACGTCTAGGTAAACAGTTTCTTTACCAAGTGCTGAACGAGTTTCGATTACGTTACCGCAAGAACATGTAGCAACTAAAGTTTGGTATTTTGGGTGAATATCGGCGCGCATCGTCGATTACTCCATAAAAATTAAAGAAGGTTTTGCTGTCATCGCAATTGATCACTCTCAAAATTGAGGAAAGGGCCACTTAATTAAATTAAGTTGCAGATCAACACCATAACAGACCATTCTTTTGGCCCACCGAGACGGATACCGTCAGAGCTAAGCACAACAAGTGGCAAATATTATACGAGATATAGTATCAGATAGCCAATTATTCTTTCGTTTCAATTTCAGATTGCTTGGCCCAATAGTTGGCAATAATCCCACACACCATCAGCTGTATTTGATGAAAAATCATAATCGGTAAAACAATCATTCCCAAAGGCTGCCCAATAAAGAGAATCTGTGCCATTGGAACACCACTAGCCAAAGTCTTTTTTGAACCACAGAAAAAAATGGTTTTCTGATCAGCACGATTAAAGCCCAACCAACGTGGTAAAAACAACCCAAGTAACATAATAATCGTCAATAAGACCGAACACACAATGATCAATAGGATTAAAGTACCGACACTCACCTCTTGCCATAGACCGGCCACCACAGCACCGCTGAAAGCGCCGTACACCACCATTAATATCGATCCCTGATCGAATGCTTTGACGATGCTTGGCATTTTTTGCATATACGGAAATACATATGGTCGAAGTAGCTGTCCAAGGACAAAAGGAACCAACAGCAATAAGGTGATTTGAAGAATAGACGAGGTTGGATCAAAACCATGCTCTGATTGCCCCAAAATGAAAAAGGCCACCATCACAGGGGTAATAAACATCCCGATCAAATTCGAGAATGACGCACTACATACCGCCCCAGCCACATTGCCTTGCGCGACCGAAGTAAACGCAATTGAAGACTGTACTGTCGATGGCAAAAAGCACATAAACAAAAAGCCCCAATACAACTCCTGCCCAAGTAGTGGTACCAATACAGGTTTAGCAAGCAAACCTAAAACGGGAAAAAGGATGAAGGTAAATGCAAAAATCAAAGCATGGAGTTTCCAGTGCATCATGCCCTGAATCACGGCTTCACGGGATAGTTTAGCGCCATGCAAAAAGAACAATATCGCGATTGCGACCGTCGTCAGTACACCAAATACACTGGCAGCTTGACCTGAAACAGGGACAAAGCTGGCTAAGAGCACCATAACAAATAACAATAACGTAAACCGATCGAGTGCCAATAATTTCAACATACCAACATCCTGTCATTCCTCTAAAAATGAAAAAGCCCAGTGACTAATTTACCTTTGTGTAAATTCATCTTACTGAGCTATATAAATAAAGCTAGCTTTTACAGAATATGTTCAATATTTTTTTAATTAATACTGTGCATACACGCTGCATATGACCTAATAACGGTTTAGTTATTACGTGCATTATTATCTTGTTGAATCAGTTCAATTTTATAGCCATCTGGATCTTCTACAAAGGCAATAACCGTTACGCCACCCTTCATTGGTCCGGCTTCACGCACGACATTACCACCGCGCGCTTTGATTTCCTCACAAGCTTTATATGCATCGTCTACTGCAATCGCTATATGACCATAAGCATTGCCCAGTTCATAACTGTCCGTATCCCAGTTATGTGTCAGCTCTAAAACCGTATGATTTTCTTCATCACCATAACCCACAAATGCCAAAGTAAAACGACCTTCTTCATAATCACGCTTACGAAGTAAAGTCATACCAAGCACTTCAGTATAGAATGCCAAAGATTGTTCTAAATTGCCTACACGTAGCATGGTATGTAGCATGCGCATTGGAATTTTCCTCATGATTTATTCTCAGCCCCCAATATAGGCAAAGCCGTCCTATATTTCAAACCTCAACCACAAAAAAAGCAGCCACAAGGGCTACTTTTTTCATTCGAAACAAATCGATGCTTTAACTTTGCTCAGCGGCATGCTCACGTAGAAGTTTCGCCACCCAGATCACTAAGATTAAAATTGGGATTCCAATGAGTGTGGTCAGCAAGAAGAAATTTGGATAGCCAATATTGGACACAATTGTCCCTGAATATCCACCTAGTATTTTAGGTGTCAACGTCATCAATGAACTAAAAATCGCATACTGAACAGCAGTGAAAGATACGCTGGTCAAACTTGATAGAAATGCAATAAATGCAGCACCAGCTAAACCTGATGCCAAGTTGTCGACAATAATCGCAAAATACAGCCAGTTTGAACTATATTCCTTAATCACCTTCCCTTTAACTTCTAACTGCCCATCAACTGCTTTATTCAAATTAATCGGTTGAAGATCAAAATCTAAAGTTACAGATTTTGCAGCTGCGGGATCCACCTGATAATTCAGCGCAGTGTGTTGTTGCGCACGCTCATTTTGCATCAATATGGCATTCAGCTTTTTAGAGTTTGAATCAAGAAGCAGTTGAGCAGGGATTGCTGCGCTAAACACACCTTCTTTGTCTAACTTTGCATCAAAGCTTTGACCATCTAAGCTCAATTTAATACTTTGGTTTTCAGCCAGTGTAGCAAGGTATTGACCTCGTACCACGATACTTCCTTCAGACTCTCGTTGATCAATCACGTTATCAGCCGTGATCGGAAGCAACAGTAATGCCGTAGATGCACCCGTTTGACTGATATAAGGCAATGTGACCGAGACAGGCTGTGAAGTATCATTTTGAAAACTTGCCATTGCAGTTAGACTTCCATTTGCCTGAAGCTGCTCAACAGGAACCTTAATTGCCCATGCACCAGTCTCATCTGCTTGAGCTTTGAAACTTTGCTCACCAACATTGATCACAACATCATTTAAAGGTTGTCCTGATTTGACCAAACCAATAAAGATGAGATTGGTTGAACTGGCCAAGATTGCTCCGACAAACATCAACTTCATGATGTTCATGCGCTGCGCCAGTAGTCCTCCTAAAAATCCACCCACCAAACTAAAAATCACCCCATAAACTTTTACCGCTTCAGCAATCTGTTCTTTGGTAAAGTTTAAGTCTTGATAGAACACATTAGAGATCACACCTGCAATAATGTCGGAAATACGGTAAAAACCAATCAATAATAGCAATACCAACGCCAATTTCACGCCATAACGCTTAAAGAAGTCAGCAACAGGATTCACCCATGTTTCATAGGCCATTTGTTTGTTCACAGCGCCCATTTTGACAAGGCTTGAACCCACCATAAATGCAACCGCACCAGAGCCAATAAAACGTAAAGCTTCAAAACAAAACAATGCAAAACTATCTTTGATCGACCAGAGCTGGATCAGCATTTCTGTTAACTTGCCTGAGTAAATATAACTCAGTACAAAACTCACCACAGACACAAAGAAAACTGCCACTAAACGATAATAATCTACTCGTTTATAATCTTTACGTACCCGATCAACTTGTGGCTCACGTATACACAATGTGGTTGCGATCCCGACCAACATGACCGCCGCCATTGCCAAATACGTCCACTTCCATGCCTCATAAATATAGTTGCCCTTAGCTGTACCCAAATAAGCCGCTAAAAATAACGCACCCGCACCCGCAACGATCATGCCGATGCGGTAGCCTGCGTTATAGGTTGAAGCCAACACTGTTTGCATTTGCGTTTCTGCAAGCTCAATACGATAGGCATCAATCACAATATCTTGTGTCGCAGCAGAAAAACCTAAAAGCACAGCACCCGCAGCCATTTGGTAAAGATAGCTCTGACCAAGAGACGGATCTGAAAAAGCCATGATAGAAATGGCACAGATAATTAACAGTTGCGCGATCAATAACCAAGCACGGCGACGACCCAATAATTTGGTCAGCACTGGTACAGGTAATTCATCAACCAAAGGGGCCCAAACAAATTTGAATGAATAACCCAGAGCTGCCCAACTAAAAAAAGTCACAGCGCTCTTATCGATACCTGCCTCACCTAACCATAAAGATAAGCTCGAGAAAATTAACAGGATTGGAATACCTGCTGAGAAACCCAAAAACAGCATGATCAACGCACGGCGATCTAAAAATGCAGTAAAGGCGGATTTCCATCCTGAAGATTGTGTTGTCATTACGTTTTTGTTGTCTTAAAACCAATGCTGCTATTCAAACCCTTAATACAATTTGTTTCAACCTGATTTATAAAATCAATGTTCTATTTTTGTCGACAAACACTGCGACTTTGCTTGATCTTTTGCATTAAACCTGTATACCTTTAAGTTTCTAACGCAATCTTTAGTTTCGGATTTCAAAGTGACCCAAAAACACGATCAAATGAGCTCTTCTTTATCTGTACCACCTGCATTAAATAGTCAAGAAAATCCAGAAAACAACCTTAGTTCAGCATTTGACCAACCCGAAATTCAAACGACCTTAGCAAAGACACAACTTCAAGCAGAGCAACTGACGCATACCCCTGCTCTGGATAAGATTCCAGCCTCAACGCGTCGTATTAAACCGCTCAATAATTTTTTAGGGCAAGACCGTGCACGTGCTTCAGTTGAAGCAGGCATTTCCTTACCTTATTCTGGCTATAACATTTTCGCCGTAGGGACAGCCGGCTTGGGCAAGCGCACCATGGTCAAGCGGTTACTCCAGCAACACGCCAAAAATATGCCGACACCGTACGATTGGGTTTACGTTTATAATTTTAAAAGCCCACGTCAACCGATTGCTTTAGAGTTGCCTGCGGGTCAGGCGGTAAAATTTCAAACCATGTTACATCAAACATGGCAAACCACTTTAAAGCAGCTCGAGCGTCGCTTTACTGCTGAAACCTACCACAACCATATAGAAGCCATTCGTCAACAAACGGGTGACGTTCAGCAGCAAGCCTTGATTGAATTGACCCAAGAAGGCGAAGAACTCGACCTCAAACTTGTCTCTCGGAATGATGAGCACTGCTTTATCCCTGTCCAGTATGTAGACGATAAAGTATTGGAAATGACACAGGCCGACATCAATGCTTTAAGCTCTAAAGAGCGTTCTGAAATTAATGCCAATATACGCCACATGGATAAAAAACTTGAACGTTTAGGCATGCATTTAGGCGACTTGGAAGAAGATGCCCGCGATAAAGTTCAAGTGTTGAACCGCGATATTGCCAAGCAAGTTTTATTGCCTAAAGTCGAACAGTTACTGACTAAGTTTGCTGAGGTTGAAGGCTTAAAAGACTATTTAAAATATTATGCTGAAGACATTATTAACAATGTCGAGGTGGTACTCGAACAAGAAGAAGATGACTTTACCCCAGGCCTGTTTAGTCGTATCCCTTCGCGCTATCAAGCCAATGTCATTGTGTCACATAAACCCAATGCTGGTGCACCGGTTATTTTTGAAGACTTCCCAACTCACTACAATTTACTTGGTCACGTAGAGCAACTGACTCAACATGGCACCATTACTACAGACTTTACCTTAATCCGCCCAGGGACATTACATAAAGCCAATGGTGGTTTTTTAATGTTAGAAGCAGAACAACTGCTTGAACAGCCTTATGCATGGCAAGGCCTAAAACGCGCTTTAAAATCAGGCCAGTTAAAACTTTCTTCACTTGAGCATATGTTGACACTGACTGGAAGTATCTCAATTGAACCCGAAGCAATCCCACTGAATTTGAAAGTGGTTTTACTGGCTGAGCCTGAAATTTATTATGAAATACTTGAAGTAGAACCTGAGCTTGGCAGTGTCTTTAAAATCCGTGCCGACTTTACTGATACGTTGCAGCGTAATGAAGTAAATGAACAAGCCTATATGCAACTGATTGCAGACTATGTACAGGCCGATAAACTACTTCCTTTTGATCGATCTGCCCTTTCTGCACTTTTGACTGACTCTAGTCGTCAAGCCGAAGACCAAAGCTCCTTATCTCTACATGCCCTCACTTTGGGTGATTTGATTCGTGAGGCGCATCATCACGCCTTCCAATCAGGTGATAAAATGGTCTCGGATCAACACATTAATATGGCATTAGATCATCGTAAATATCGCTTAGGCTATTTACGTGAGCTCTATTGGCAGGATTTATCTCGTGGTACACAGCTCATCGAAACGCGTGGACACCGCCTCGGCCAAATTAACGCACTTTCGGTCATTCACTATGCGGATGTCGAGTTTGGCTTACCATCACGTTTAACGGCCTCTGTGTATCAAGGCGGTGGTGATATTCTAGATATTGAGCGTAGCGTCGAACTCGGTGGCTCTTTGCATGCGAAAGGTGTGCTATTAATGTCATCGTTTTTAAAAGCACACTTTGGTCGTGAACAAACCCTACACTTCTCTGCTGCACTTGCCTTTGAACAAAGCTATGGTCAAGTCGATGGTGACAGTGCTACGGTTGCAGAGCTGTCTGCTTTAATCTCAGCGATTAGCCAACTCCCGATTGATCAATCTTGGGCGATTACTGGCTCAATGAACCAATTGGGTCAAGTTCAACCGATTGGTGGTGTCAATGCGAAAATTGAAGGTTTCTTTGATGCATGTAAACTTCAAGGTTTAACTGGTAAGCAAGGTGTGATTATTCCACGTCAAAACATGCAACATTTAATGTTACGTAAAGACGTGATTGAAGCAGTTTCAAATGGCCAGTTCCACATTCATGCTATAGATACGATTGATCAAGCGCTTGAACTACTTATGGCTCGACCAGTCGGCACTTTAGACAAGAAAGGACGCTATACCAAGAAGTCTATTTATGCGGCGGTGATGGATCAGCTAGATTATTGGCAAGCCATTGAAGATGGTGCTGAGTTTGAAGAAGAGCCGAAGAAAAAGAAAAAAAAGAAGAAGGACAAAAAAAAGGCAAAAGCTGAAAAGAAGACTGTTGCAACTGAAAATGCAGCAGAACAAACTCCTGAAACCATAAACACAGCAATTACAGCGGATTAACCCTTTCCCTCAAACAAAAAAAAGCGCCTCAATGGCGCTTTTTTTACAACTGAAGATTAAGCTTCAGGTGCTGGACTATGCTGTTCAACTAAAGGTTGTAATTCACCTTTTTGGAACATGTCTAGAATAATGTCACTACCACCAATCAACTCACCATTGATCCATAACTGTGGGAATGTAGGCCAGTTTGCAATTTGTGGTAACAAAGCACGAATATCTGGATTTTCAAGAATATTCACATAAGCAAACGGACGACCAATTTGACTAAGCGCTTCTACAGCACGTGCAGAGAAACCACATTGTGGAAACTGTGGGGTGCCTTTCATATAAAGAAGTACAGCGTGTTTTGCAATTTGGTCACGAATTAACGCTTCGGTATCGCGTGCTTGTTCAGTCATTGATCAATCCTCAACTAATCTAACCCGCATTATACCCAAAACGTAGAAAAACAGTATGCCTAAAGCAATATTTCGACTTTTATTTAGATTTAGGCTTTAAAACTACAAGCATAATTGCTTAATATTGGATTTCACTTACCCTCTAACAGATAAGAGTTAGTCATGAATAACATTACCCTTGCTCCTGTACAAACTGATCAACCCTCTCATTTGATGCCAGTATTTGGCCGTCAGCCGATCAGCTTTGTCCGAGGTCGAGGCTCTTATCTGTACACAGAAGATGGTACTGAATACTTTGATGCGCTAACGGGTATTGCAGTCTGTGGTTTAGGCCATGCTCATCCTGTCATTGCAGAAGCGATTGCAGAACAAGCTGCAACGCTCATTCATACTAGCAACTTGTTTGAAGTGCCTTGGCAAACGGCTGCAGCACAAAAACTTGCTGAAGTTGCTGGCATGGAAGAAGTGTTCTTTTCAAACAGTGGTGCAGAATCCAATGAAGGTGCAATCAAAATTGCCCGTAAATTTGGCTACATGCAAGGCATTGCCAATCCAAAAATCATTGTTGCAGAGCACTCATTCCATGGGCGTACCATGGCAACGTTATCGGCAACAGGCAACAAAAAAGTCCAAGAAGGCTTTGGCCCATTGGTTGAAGGTTTTATTCGTGTCCCATTCGGCGACATTGAAGCCATTGAAGAAGCCGCAATTCACCATCCAGACATTGTCGCAATCTTTGTCGAACCAATTCAGGGCGAAGGTGGGGTCAACACTGCTCCGCAAGGCTTTAGCTACTTGGAAGAGATTCGTCAGATCTGTAATCAGCATAACTGGCTGATGATGTTGGACGAAGTTCAAACAGGTAATGGTCGTACGGGCGAATACTTTGCCTACCAACACACCAACATCATTCCTGATGTACTCACCACAGCCAAAGGTTTAGGCAATGGCTTCCCCATTGGTGCGGTGATGACTCAAGGTCGTGGTGTAGGCGTATTGACCGCGGGTAACCACGGTTCAACGTATAGTGGCTCAGCATTGGGTTCGCGTGTGGTGTATACCATCATCGACATTATGCAAAAAGAAAACATTGTACAAAATGTAGCTGAACAAGGCGCGTACCTCGTAGAACAACTGCGTAACCAACTTGCCGATCAAAATGTGATTGTCCGTGGCTTTGGTTTGATGATTGGTGTGGAGCTACCAAAAGCATGTGGTGACTTGGTCAACATCGCTCGTGATGAATACCACACCATTATTAACGTTACTGCGGGTTCTGTAGTACGTTTACTGCCGACCTTGAACATTACCAAAGATCAGGCGGATCAACTGATTGAACGTCTAGTGAAAATGATTAAAGCGTACTTAGCTTAAGACAAAAAAGTCTGGTTCTAAAATTGCTTTTTGCATATTTCGGAACCAGACTTTTTGAAATGAATCGGCCAACTAAATATTAAAGTTTTGGATCACGCATTTGAACCAAACTTGCATTGGTTTTAGTTAAGGTTTCTATCACTTTATTCATGACTGCTGGTACCAAGGCATCTGCCATTTGCGCAGCTTGTAAGCCTAACTTCTCACCTAAAGTCGGTTTCTTACGCGTTGAGATGACATAAACATCATGATCGGTCAGCAAATTAAGCAAATAAGCATCTGAAGTTTGTAACTGATCGACCAAATTCAAATCTAAAGCATCTTGTCCATACCAGTGCTCACCTGTCGCCACTTTCTCAACATTGAGCTGTGGACGATATTTTTCAACAAAGTGTTTAAACAGCACATGCGTCTGTTGTAACTCTTCTTCAAACTTCGCCTTACCTTCTGCTGTATTTTCACCAAACATCGTCACTGTACGTTTATATTGGCCTGCTGTGTACAGTTCAAAATCGATATTGTGTTCTTTTAGCAGACGATTAAAATTAGGGACTTGCGCGACCACACCAATTGAACCGACAACCGCAAAAGGTGCAGCAATAATCTGATTGGCGATACATGCCATCATATAACCGCCACTCGCTGCAACTTTATCGACGCAGATAGTGAGATTGAAACCTGCATCACGTAAACGTACCAATTGTGCAGCAGCCAAACCATAACCATGCACCATACCGCCTGGGCTTTCTAAACGCACCACAACGCGATCACGCCCTGCTTTGGCTGTCGCTAAAATCAAGGTAATTTCTTCACGTAAGCTTTCTACCGCTGTTGCCGCAGTATCACCTTTAAAATCTAGAATATAAACTTTTTGATTGGCTTTTTTACGGTGACGAGACTCTTTCGCTAACTGCTGAGTCAGTTGCAATAACTCCAATTTAGAGGCTGTAGTTTGCGCAATTTTTTTACGTTGTTCATTGATACGCGCATTTAAATGTGTAATTCGAATTTCAGCGGGAAGTTTCGGTAAATGAAATAACATAGAAATTATATTCTCTAAAATAATACGTCGGTATATGACCTAGATTAGGTCAATGGCATTTTTTTTCAATAGCCATTTTTTGTTTTATTCTGTAATGCGTTATCTTTCACATTTAATCATTTACAAGATGAGTCCAATCTTTCAGACAGCACACCTTCGCATCTTTTGTCCAATATGACTCTAATACACAATGTCCATTATCATGACTGTTGAATCACCAAACTTAATGCTCACTCATAAAAAAACAGAGCGCGTAGGCTCTGTTTTTTAAAATATTTCAAGTTGTGCGTATTAACCGAAACGACCTGTAATATAGGCTTCAGTTAACTGATGATCTGGCTGAGTGAAGACTTTCTCGGTTGAGTTCACTTCAATCAAGTCACCTAAATGGAAGTAAGCGGTACGATCTGATACACGTGCAGCCTGCTGCATCGAGTGCGTCACAATTGCAATCGTATACTGCGTTGAAAGCTCAGAAATAAGCTCTTCCACTTTCGCTGTTGCAATCGGGTCAAGCGCTGAACATGGCTCATCCATCAAAATTACTTCAGGGCTCACCGCAATGGTACGTGCAATACATAAACGCTGCTGCTGACCACCGGACAAGCCTGTGCCCGGTTGGTTTAAACGGTCTTTGACTTCATCCCAAAGGCCCGCTTTACGTAAGCTATTTTCTACAATTTCTTCTAAGTCATACTTATCACGTGCTAAACCATGGAGTTTAGGGCCATAAGCCACGTTATCAAAAATTGACTTTGGAAATGGGTTTGGTTTTTGGAATACCATACCTACTTGAGCGCGAAGTAACACCACATCAAGGTTAGGGTCATAAATATCTTGATTATCCAACATCACTTTACCCGTCACACGACAGCTATCAATGGTGTCGTTCATACGGTTCAAAGTACGCAAGAAGGTCGATTTACCGCAGCCTGATGGCCCAATAAATGCAATCACTTCATTTTCGTAGATATTCAGATCAATCCCTTTAATCGCTTCAGCTTCGCCATAGTAAACATGTACATCTGAAGTGCTGAGTTTGACTTGTCCTTGTGCCTGATCTTTCTTAGCAGAAGTCTGTGTATCAAACTGCGACACAAAAGAAGTACCCTGCTGACCTGAGGTCGTATTCGGGTTTGTAAATTGAGTGTGTTCTTGATTCACTGTTTGATCCTGATCTAAGGAATTTTTAACAACGGTATTCATATTTTGCCCTCACTTACCAACGGACTTCAAATTTCTTACGTAACCAAATTGCAATACTGTTGAGTCCAATCATCATTGCAAGCAGAACAATAATCGCAGCCGCTGTACGTCCTTCGAAGAAGTTACGCAGCTCATTACCTTGCCACAAGAAAATCTGTACAGGTAAAGCACTCGATTGATCAAATGGAGTTGTAGGTACACTTGCAACAAATGCACTCATACCAATTAATAACAGCGGTGCAGTCTCACCTAATGCTTGTGCTACACCAATGATTGCACCCGTTAGAATCCCCGGTAGTGCAAGTGGTAAAACGTGATGGAATACGGTTTGTATACGTGAAGCACCTAGCCCTAAAGCTGCCTGACGAATTGATGGTGGTACAGCTTTCAACGATGCACGTGTCGTAATAATCACCGTTGGTAAAGTCATTAAGCTCAGTACCAAACCACCGACCAATGGCGCAGAAAGCGGTAAATGCATCCAGCCAATAAAGATCGCAGCACCGAGCAAACCAAAGACAATTGATGGTACAGCCGCAAGGTTATTAATGTTGACTTCAATGACATCAGTGATCCAGTTTTTAGGCGCAAATTCTTCAAGATAAATTGCAGATGCCACGCCAATTGGAATCGAAATAATGATCACGATCAGCATCATGAACAGCGACCCCATGAATGCCCCTGCTAAACCTGAAGTTGCAGGAGAACTACGCGAGTCTGGACTGACAAAGATGTTTGTATTGAAAGTATTTTCCATTACCCCTGAAGCTTTCATTTCATCGGCAAGTTGACGAACTTCTGGGCTCAACTGTTGCTGTTCATCAGGCAAACTACGGTCAATATTTCCTGCGAGCCACACATCAACGTTTGCATCAGCAAGCACTTTAATGTCTTCCTTCTTACCGACCAATGATGGATCTTTCATCACCATATCACGTAAGCGATATGCTTCAGAACTAGTGTACAAAGAAGCTAAGTCATCTCGTTTAGAAGCAAGTGCTGGATCTTTTGCAATCATGGCATTCACAATTAAAGCATCCCAATCCACCATACCCATTTCAGTTTGCCAAGCAATAAAACGCTCTTCAAACTGTGCTGGAGATTCACCTGCACGCTGTACAGGTTTTGCACCTGTCGTAATAATGGCAGGGTCAAAGTACACGGGTAAACTCATGCTACTTTGCCAAAAAGCAGGTAAGCCTTTCGATAAAATACTGCCAAAAAGTAGCGCGACAAAGAATAAACCTGCAATCACTGCTGAGAAACCAAAGAAACGAAAGGTTTTTTCTTTACGGTGACGTTTTGCCAATGAATTACTGATCGTTTGCTTACGCTTTTCTCGTAATTCTGCCGCAAGTTGTGGATCAAATACTTGATCTGCTGTGCTATTAGAAGTCGTCATTAGTCGTATTGCTCACGATATTTACGCACGATGTACAGTGCAACAATGTTCAAACCAAGCGTAATCACAAAGAGTGTCAGACCCAATGCAAATGCCACCAAAGCTTGTGGGCTTGCAAAGTCAGTATCACCTGTCAATTGGTTTACGATGGTAATGGTCACAGTTGAAATAGCTTCAAGTGGATTGGCATGCAGTAAAGGACTGTTCCCTGCTGCAAGCACCACAATCATGGTCTCACCGATGGCACGTGATGCTGCAAGCAAGAACGCACCGATAATACCCGGAAGTGCTGCTGGTATCACCACCTGACGAATGGTTTCAGACTTTGTCGCACCTAAACCTAATGAGCCATCACGTAATGCACGTGGCACCTGCGTGATAATGTCATCAGACAGCGATGAAACGAAAGGAATAATCATGATACCCATGACGAAACCAGCAGTGAGTGCACTGGTTGCGTTGATGTGTAAACCAACGGACTCACCAAGCATTTTAAAGAATGGACCAATGATCATCAGTGCAAATACACCGTAGACAATGGTTGGAATCCCTGCGAGCACTTCAATGGTTGGTTTTGCCCATGAGCGGAAACCAGAAGATGCATATTCAGCAAGATAGATCGCGATCATTAAACCCACAGGGACCGCAACCAAAAGTGCAATACCACTGACCATTAAGGTGCCCCAAAGTAGCGGAAGCAAACCATAACTGCCATCTGCACTACCTGAAGTACTAAAGCCGGGGTTCCATTCTGTACCGAAGAAAAAGTCGAGTGGACTCACGAAGTGGAAGAATCGCATCGCTTCGCTGAACATCGACATCACGATACCAATCGTAGTTAGAATCGCGACACCAGAACAGAGCGCAAGTGCAACATTAATGGTTTTTTCAACTTGGTTACGAGCGCGGAACTGAGTTGCAATGCGCTTTTTCGCAGCGACTAAACCTGCCAGTGCAGCACAAATCACAACTGCAATTTTTGCAAATGTACCAATGCTTTGAAACTTAGCCAGTTGCTCCGCTGCAGCAAGCTCGTACGCGGCTGGTGTATCTGTTACACCAAAACCTGAGGCAATCGCTTCCACACGGTTGATCAACACATCCGTACTAGCAGCATCTAAGGTTGCAGCGACTTGTGCTGGCACGTGATTTAACACCACATGATTCAAAACATTTGGTTCAACAATATTCCAAACAATCAAAATTAAAAAAGCAGGGATACCACACCACAAAGCCACTAACGCACCGTAATACCCCGGACGTGAGTGTAATTTTGCAGAATTATTTCCCTTACCTGCTAAGTTACGGCTCTGGCTTAAGCCCATTTGATAGGCTATGGCGATCAGTGCCAATAACACACCTATAAGTAGCAGATTCATGTATTCTCCACGGTTCTTTCAATTTTCATTATTTGAAAAAACTTAATCCTAGTAAAAAACGTCAAAGGTAGGACTTGCCTACCGTTGACTGTTTCTACGCTTAATTACTTAACCGCTTTGCCTGCTTTGAAGTTCGCAAGAACTGCTGCACGCTCTTTGTCTGACATTGAGATCAAACCAGCACGCTCAAGCTTAGAACCTTTACCTGATACTTTCTTGCTGATGAAGTATTCCGTGTATTCTTTTAAGCCTTTGATTGATTTCAAATGCTCACCCTTCACGTAGAAGAATAGTGGGCGAGAAACTGGGTATGAACCATTCAAAATTGTCTTTTCAGATGGTGCAACATTGTTCACTGTAGCTACGCGTAACTTGTCTCGGTTTTGGTCGTAGAAACCTAAACCAAACACACCTACTGCGCTAGGCGAGGTTTTTAAGCGCGCTAAAGTTTCAGTGTAGTCACCCGCAATCTCAATCACTTTGCCGTCTTTACGGAAAGTTGAACATGCTTTCTTTTGTGCATCTTTATCCATTGCCTTGATTGCTGCATAAGTTTCGCAGCCTGCATCAACCATTTTTTCTTGGAACACTTCACGTGTACCGTGGTTTGATGCTGGAATCACTAAAGTGATTGGTTCATTTGGAAGGCTTTTGTCAATTTGGTTCCAACGTGTATATGGGTTTGCAACCATTTTACCGTTAGATGGTAACTGCGCTGCTAAAGCTGCATAGACGTGCTGTGGACGTAATTTGTATGCTGCTTTGCTTGCATTTGAAGCGAACACAATACCGTCATAACCAATTTTGATTTCGATCACTTGGTTGACACCAGCTTTCTTACAAGCAGCTAATTCTGTATCTTTAATTTTACGAGATGCGTTTGCGATATCAATTGTGTTATCACCCACACCATTACAGAACTGTTTTAAGCCACCTGAAGAACCGCCAGAACCAACAACGGGTGCTTTAAATTGTGGGAAAGTATTACCAAATTCTTCAGCAACAATACTTGCATATGGTAAAACTGTTGAAGAACCCGCAATTTGGATTGTGTCACGAGCTGCATTTGCCGTGGTTGCTACAGCTGCCCCAGAAACTACTACTGCAAGTGCGATATGGTTTAAGCGCATATTTGTTATCTCACATATTAAACATTTTGGAGTACGCCACTTTTTATTCAGTCTTGTACTTTTTTGGATAACTGCATTTTGATTTCAGAATATGACAAGCAAGTTACAGCATTGTGACACTTTCATGATGTTTATTTTTATTTGTCCATGATTCGTTACACTTTGTTCAATTTCACCCACTCTAAACACGTAAAGAATTTTTCTTATTTCGATATACCGAGAGTGCATAATTCATTTTACATCAACATCTTTTACGCTTTTATAAAAAATAAAACACATTTAGAATCAATACATAAAGCAAAAAAGAACTCCATAGACTTTGATTTCTTTAACATTGAATAGCCCTTCTAATCTATAAAAATTTGCGTATACCCATATGCAGAATCCATATAAATTTTCGCCATTTGTCAGAATTTCATAACCCATAAATGACAAATGAGTGGAGTAATATTTAGAAAATTGAGCGTCATTTAGGTCTTAATTTTTACCTTTTATACCCCATTTATTTCTTAGAAATTAGCATACTCATCTTGAATACAAGAGCCAATTTATGACTTTTAGACTCAGGTACCTTTCTTATTTTTAGAAATATTTGTCCGAATAATGGGTATTTCTGACGATACCGCTTTATCTTTTTTCTAAAAGATAGCTCAATGAAGGAGATTTTGGGCTTCATCTACCCTTTACTGCCGCCTTAACCTTTCATTTTTCGTAAGAAGCTTGACAAGTCATATGAATGCGGCTTTTCCCATGAGCGCTAGCCAAACACATTTATTTACCCCAAATTGCCGTGATTATGACAAGGACTTGCCTGTCGTGCAGGTCATACCTTTAACTTAAAAATTCATGAAGAAAATCATTTGCCTATTGAAAATCAAAAGCCCGAATATTTAGCTTTAGTCTTAACTATTGAAGTTCATTTTCCTGAAAATCATAGTTCAAGCAGATATCGAAAACTACTTCATAGAAAAATAAAGCATCTCCAACATAATTAAAATTAGATGCTTAGCCAATAGATGTTATGCATTTTAATATTTACAACATATAAAAAAAGGAGCTGATATCAGCTCCTTTTTTTTAACACAAACAATCGATTAAGCAATTGCAGGTGTATAGGTTCCATCTGCGATTGGACCTTTGATACGATCCGCTTCTGCAAGGACAAGACCAAGCAGGTTCTTCACGTTATCTAAAGTCGCAACTGGACTTAAAGTCGTCATTTTCAAAGATTGATTTTGACCCACTTTAGTGACACCAATATTCGCTTCACCACGTGCAAACAATTCGTCTGCAACGTTTTGGTTTAAGGTATCAAGCAATTCTACTGGATAGCCTTCTGGAACCACACGGAACAATACAGATGCAAATTGTGGATCAACCAACATCTCTAAACCAGCAGCTGCATTGATATAATCAGCAACGTCACGAGTTAAAGTAACGCCGTGGTCAATCATAGAGCCATACAGTTCTTCACCCAAGGCTTCAACAGTCATCCAAAGCTTTAACGCATCGAAACGACGTGTTGTTTGAAGTGACTTAGACACGAGGTTAGGCACGCCATGCTCTTCGTCATAAGCAGAGTTTAAATACTCAGCTTCATAGTGCATGAAACGATAGTTCGCTTCGTCTTTTAACAAGAACGCACCACAAGAGATGGTTTGGAAGTAATGCTTATGGAAATCCAGCGTAATTGAGTCAGAAAGCTCAATACCATCCAACATATCGCGATGATTGTTCGATAAGATTAAAGCACCGCCCCATGCCGCATCGATGTGCATCCACGCGCCATATTTGTTGGTGATTTCACGAATTTGCTTCAGTGGATCAATTGCACCTGCATCGGTCGTACCCGCAGTTGCAACCACACACGCCACAATCTTACCTTCAGCTTGAAGGTGAGCCATGGTTTTTTCAAGTGCATCCACATCCATCTGCGCGTTCTCGTTCACAGGAACGGTCACGACTGATTGGAAGCCCATGCCCATCATCGCCATGTTCTTTTGCACAGAGAAGTGTGCATTTTCAGAACAAATGACTTTGACGTTGCGCATCGCATCGCCCGGCACGCCATCACGCTGTACAGACCACGGATTACCGTTTTCGTCTTTCCAGTTTTTCGCAATACATGCATCACGTGCAAGCAGTACACCCATCAAGTTTGACTGTGTACCACCAGAAGTGAACACACCAGCTTGACCTGCACCATAACCCACTTTTTGACGAAGCCAGTCAATCAACTGAACTTCCATCAATGAACCTGCAGGACTTTGGTCCCAAGAATCCATCGATTGATTCGTTGCATTAATCAGCACTTCAGCAATTTGACTAGTCACCATGGTTGGGCAGTGCAAATGCGCGAGCGAGTGCGGGTGATGGACTTTTAAGCTTTTGTTTAAGAAAAGCTCAACCATACGTTCAAGTGACTTTTGTACACCCAAACCTTCTTTAGAAGGATTAAATGCAATCACACTGCGGAGCTCTTTGATGCTACCGCCCGTGTACATTTTGTCGTTTTGCAACCATGCTGCAACTGCTTTAGTCGCTTGGTCCATTGCTGACGAGTAGTCAGCAATAGATGCAGCATCATTGCAGAGTAACGCCTTACGGTGTTCTGCAAAATCAACCATGATTACGCGCCTCGAGTTGCAACAAGTGCTTCAGCAATTGCTTTCTTGAAGCGAGAAACCGCTTCAACACATTCAGCTTGAGTGATGATAAGTGGGCAAAGTAAACGAATGACTGTACCGTTACGGCCACCTTTTTCTAACAACAATTTGTTGTTAAAGCATGCCGCTTGAATCGCTGCTGCCAATTGACCATCTGCTGGTAAAGAACCCATATGATCCGCTGGTTTACGCTCATCAACAATTTCAACACCAATCATCAAACCACGGCCACGTACGTTACCGATACATGGGAACTCTTGAGCAAGCTTTTTAAATTCAGCTTGTAAGAAATCACCACGTTCTTGTGCATTTTGCGCAAGGTTTTGTTCTTTGATGGTTTTGATCGTTGCAAGACCAGTACCCATTGCCAATTGGTTACCACGGAAAGTACCCGTGTGACCTGCTGGCTGCCAAGCATCAAACTTACGTTTAATGCCCAACACAGCAAGCGGTAAGCTACCACCAACGGCTTTAGACATCACCACTACGTCAGGTTCAATACCCGCATGTTCAAATGCGAACATTTTACCTGAACGTGCAAAGCCTGCTTGAACTTCGTCAAGAATCAACACAATGTTGTGTTTTTCAGTCACTTCGCGGATTTTTTTCAACCATTTGGTTGGCGCTGTTACCACACCGCCTTCACCTTGAATTGCTTCAAGAATAACAGCAGCTGGCTTGGTTACACCACTTTCAACATCTTCAATGAAGTTTTCAAAGAAATAAGTCAAAGCATCCACACCCGCTTCACCACCTAAACCAAGTGGGCAACGGTATTCATGCGGATACGGCATAAATTGAACGCCTGGCATTAAACCATTTACAGCATTTTTCGCAGACAGGTTACCTGTCATTGCAAGAGCGCCGTGCGTCATACCATGGTAACCACCAGAGAAACTAATCACTGTGCTACGACCGGTATACGTTTTCGCTAATTTAATTGCTGCTTCCGTGCCATCTGCACCCGATGGACCACAGAACTGTAGACAATACTCTTCCTTACCGCCTGGTAATTGTTCAAGCAATGCTTCAGTAAATGCATCTTTTAAAGGTGTCGTTAAATCCAAAGTATGTAAAGGAAGACCACTTGCAAGTGTATCTTGAATACTTTGAATTACCGCAGGATGATTATGGCCCAAAGCCAATGTTCCTGCCCCAGCTAAACAATCGAGGTACTCTGTACCTTCAACATCAGTAACCCAGCAGCCTAATGCTTTGGCTATCGCTAACGGTAATTTCCGTGGATAGCTACGAACATTGGATTCCATCTGACTTTGGCGAGTCAAATAGTATTCGTTAGTAGTATTAGTGGCAGGGTTTACAGAAGAAACGCTCATATCGAATTACCATCTCTGATATGGGTTGAAAGAAATAAGTCGGGTGACTTTTGGTCCTTTGACTCGGCGCTTTATAAATCTAGTCAGATAGCGTTTGGATACTTCATAACTAGGAGGCGGATGATACAGAAATTTTCAATAAAATAAACAGCTTTTGGATATTATCTGCCAGAAATTTACTAAAAAAATATATCATGCCAAACCATAGCTTAAATTATCCTCTTATAGTGTGACAACGTAAAGAATAGACGATGAATTTATTTATTTTTCAACTTCACCACAAAATTTCAAAATACTCACCCTGGTCAAAAAATAAGTTTTTGAAATAAATCACTTTATCTAGGTTTTTCTGAAAAATATTTTGTACCTTTTTTTACAATCGAACCACAATATTTTCGCAAATTCACCACAAATTGGCTTTAAGCTTTTTACAAACGTTGCAAAACTCCTCCTAAATAAAAAAGGAATAAAAATGCGTCAATTCTTCATCCCAGCAATCGCTCTTAGTGCTTTATTTAGCTCAGCAGTTTTTGCTCAGTCTGAGAACCAATTGAACTACAATATTGTCAATGTTCAGGCAGAGGCAACACGCCAAGTATCCAACGATTTAATGAATGCAACACTTTATATTGAACGTAGTAACAAACAACCTGCTGAACTCGCAACACAAATTACGCAGCTGATGAATCAAGCCACAGCTTTAGCACGTAAATATCCAAGCGTAAAAGTCGAAACAGGTTCTCAAACCACCTACCCGATTTACAACGATGACAACCAAAAGTTAAAAGAATGGCGTGGTCGTGCTGAAATTAATTTAGAAAGTACCGATTTTAAAGCGGCGAGCCAGTTGATTGGTGAACTACAGCAAAACTTCCAAACTCAGTCAATCGGCTTTAGTGTGTCCGACACACAACGTAAAAAAGTCGAAAATGAGCTGATTATTGAAGCATCGAAAAACTTTCAACAGCGTGCGCAATCGTTAGCGCAAGCATGGAGTAAGTCAGGTTATAACTTGGTTAACTTAAACATTAATACCAGCAACTACTACCCTCGCCCAGTCATGATGCGTGCTGAAAGTGCGAAATTTGCAGCAGCTGATGCACCAATGCAAGATGTAGCTGGCGGTGAATCTAAAATCACTGTGAATGCAAATGGTACTGTTCAACTTAAATAACAGATTTCATTCAAATTCATCTAAAAAGCCATGTTAAACATGGCTTTTTATTGTGTGCCCCATCAAAAAAACTTTAATTCGCCTATTAATTTTAGTGTTTTAATAGCAATAACTGATAATGGTTATTATTTGATTTCAACAAAGTTCAGCATATGATAGCCGCGCTCTTTATTATGGATTGCGCACAAAAGAATAATTTCATCACGTCTTCATCTGCAGGATCGCAGATTATTCAAAGCCAAACAACTCAGTATTGCGATTGGGCTTTCTATGAGCTGCTTGACCTATGCACAAGCAGAAGAACTCACTGAAGCAACGAGCAACAATGTGCTTCCGACCATCAAACTTGAAGCACAAGGCAACTGGTTAGAAGATGCCAATGCAGAGAAAGTGCAAAAGCATGCAGGCGCTCGTACGATTATTACTCGCAATCGCTTAGATGAAGTTGCTGCGACTTCAATTAAAGATGCCCTCAAGCAAGTGCCTGGTGTTCAAGTCCAAGAAAATAATGGTACTGGTGGCAGTGATGTTTCACTCAATATTGGGGTCCGTGGTTTAGCCTCTCGTTTATCTCCTCGCTCTACAGTACTGCTTGATGGTGTCCCGCTATCATTTGCGCCTTATGGACAGCCTCAGCTTTCTCTAGCACCAGTATCATTAGGCAATATTGAATCTGTAGATGTGGTTCGTGGTGCAGGCTCTGTACGTTTTGGGCCGCAGAACGTTGGCGGTATCATTAATTTTGCAACTCGCGCGATTCCTCAAGAGTTTGCAGGTAATGTCAGCCTAACGACCGAATATGCTTCGGGTACAGATCAAGTCAAATACAGCCCGAACTTATTTGTAGGCGGAACCTTAGATAATGGTTTAGGCCTTGCTCTGCTTTATTCGGGCACAAAAGGTGATGGCTACCGTGAAGCCAATAATAAAACTGACATTGATGATGTCATGTTAAAAACGGCCTATCAAATTACAGATGCTGATGCGATTGCCTTAAACCTACATCACTATGAAGGTTATGGTGAAATGCCTGAAGGCTTAACTGCCGAAAAATATGCACAAAACCCTTATCAGTCAAATAAGTCACGTAATTATTTCTCTGGTCGCCGCTCAGATGTGTCATTCCGCTATACACATCAAGATGAAAAAAATAACTTTGAATTGCTGACCTATTATATTGACTCATTTCGCACGAGCGACTTAGAGACAGATCTTAGTGCAACGACTTCGCGTATGGACACCTCTCCACGCGACTACAAAGTTTTTGCCATTGAACCGCGCTGGTCTCGTGCATACCAATTAGGTAGCTCAAATAGCGAATTTACTATCGGCTATCGTTATTTAGATGAAGATAGTTCTGAGTTCTCAGGTCGCTCATCTACATATGCATTGAATGCACCTGTGACCGAAATTAAAGCACGTACCCGAGTGAAGGTGGCACTAAAGCACATGCAATTTATGCAGATAACCGCTTCGATTTAGGGAACTGGGTCATCACACCGGGACTACGTTTTGAATCTATTGAAACGCATAACAATTTTACTGCCTATAACCAAGGCGTAGCAGTTAATACCGTTTCACCAAAAATTGATTCAGATGAGTTTTTACCAAGCCTATCGGTTATGTATAAAGCGACAGACAATTGGAACATTTTTGCCAATGCGGGCGTTTCATTCGGCCCACAGCAATATAACCAATTGGCACGTTTAGAAGGTGGTGTTGCACAAAGCACAACGGATGGCTTACATCCTGAAAAGTCCAATAACTATGAAATTGGGACGAAGTATTTGGGCAATGGTCTAAATGCAGAATTAACCGCGTTTTACTTAGATTTCGACAAAGAACTCAGCTTATAGTACCTAGTGCTCAAAATAGTAATATTTGGACGGATCTTGGAGCAACTAGTCATAAAGGTGTAGAACTTGGTCTAGCATATGACTTTAGCTATCTAAGCGATGCACTAGAGGGCTTAAAACTCTACAGCAACTATACATTCACCAAAGCCGTGGCTGAAGCAGGCGACTTTGAAGACAAAGACCTTCCTTTCTACTCACGCCACACAGCAAATGTTGGTTTAGGCTATAAAGTGAATCAATGGAGCGTCAATGCAGATATGTTTGCGCAATCTAAGCAGCATTCTCCAGGTTCGGGTGATACCTATCAAACTGACGAATCGGCTGATGGAAAATTAGGTGATATTCCAGGTTATTCCTCTTTTGCCGTGCGTACTGCATATGACTTTGGTGAGCAATTCCACGGTTTAAAAATCGTGGGTGGCGTTAAAAACGTGTTTGATAAACAATATTTCACACGTTCTACTGACTCAACAGGCGGAAAATATGTAGGGCAACCACGTACCTTCTACCTTCAAACGTCATTTGACTTTTAAAACTGAAAGCCAATTAGTTCAACTACATTGAACTAGTAAAAAAGACTACATTTTTGTGGTCTTTTTTATTTTAACAATATGACAAAATTATGACTCTCTTCCGTACTTTATAAACACAATCCACTTTCATGACTCTTTCAGAACTTAATTTATCGCTTTTTTCATGGATTAATGCTTCTCCTGAAGCCAGTAATACCAGTATTCATTTTGCCATATTCATCGCCAATGACCTGCTCTATTGCATGATTTTACTGTTTGCTTGGTTTTGGCTACGTGGTAACTATGACACTAAAAAACAGATATTGAAGGCGTTTATCTTTACCAGTATCGCAATTTTGATCAGCCAATGTATTTCTCATGTGTATTATCACCCACGGCCTTTTGTCATGGAGGTCGGACGCACTCTCATTTACCATGCACCCAATGGCTCTTTCCCGAGTGATCATATGCTGATTTTTAGCAGTATCGCTTTTTCTTATCTATTCTCTGCGCAGCGTAAACTGGGAATTTTTCTCTTGATTATGGCTTGGCTGGTTGCATGGTCACGTGTCTATCTTGGTGTGCATTTTCCTTTAGATATGCTCGGCGCATTTCTATTGGCTTTTGCCTTAAACTTCTTTGGATTAAAGCTTTGGAATCTCTATAAAGATAAAATCATGCAATGGGCACTCACCATTCACTTTTACTTATTTAAGCCCCTCATTCAAAAAGGCTATATCAAATAACTTTCGTTCCAAAACAAAAAAATCCCGCTCGAAAGCGGGATTTTTTAATGCGTTTAAATTAGTAGATCGCCATGTGGTTGCGATGGATCATCTCAAGTGAACGTGCTTCACCTAGGACTTGGTGAACTTTATCTGACGCCAAGCCCTTTACCAACTCCGCAGAACGCGAACTAAAGTTGACACGTCCAACCGCAACACGTCCGCCTTGGATATCAACACATTCAACCACGTCACCGCGTTCAAAATGCCCTTCCACAGCTTTCACACCAACTGGAAGTAAACTACGATGATTATCTTTAATCGCCTTGACAGCACCATCATCCAACACCAAACGACCCGCAGTTTGTAAGTGAGCCGCTAACCACTGTTGATGAGCGGTAATGCGATCATTGTCAGTAATAAACAATGTCCCAAGCATTTCACCATCCATCAAACGTTCAAGCACATTGTCACTTTCACCACTGGCAATCAGCGTTGGACAGCCAGACTTTGCAGCTAAGCGTGCAGCACGGACTTTGGTCAACATACCACCACGACCAAACTTACCGCCACCGCCAGCCATATCAAATAAACTCTCATCTAGAGCACGCACAGTATGGAACAGTTTTGCATCTGGATTTGAACGTGGGTCTGAGTCGAACATACCCTGCTGGTCTGTCAAAATAATTAACAAATCTGCATGGACTTGACCTGCAACCATCGCAGCAAGCGTGTCATTGTCACCAAAGCGAATTTCATCGGTCGAAACCGTGTCATTCTCGTTGATTACAGGAATCACATGCCATTCAATCAAGTTCTGTAACGCGTCACATGAGTTCAAATAACGACGACGGTCTGCCAAGTCATCATGGGTTAATAACACTTGCGCAGTCTGAATGTGATGTTTTTCAAGCACACTCGACCACGTATGAATAAGGCCCATCTGACCAATGGCAGCACACGCCTGAAGACTGGGTAGATCGGTGGGTCGGCTGTCTAGCTTCATACGAACCATACCTTCAGCCACAGCTCCTGACGACACCAGAATAATCTCATGTCTGGCATTGTGTAGATCTGCAATTTGTTTCGCCCAATGCGAAATTGCATCTATATCTAGACCTTGCCCATTTGCTGTGAGTAAAGATGATCCGATTTTAACAACGATTCGTTTACAAGCTTCGAGCTTACGTTGCCCATCTACCACTTCTATCATCTTGTCCTCAGTTACTCATTACGAGCTTAACGTACGTAAAACACTTCCATTTCGCCGTCATCTTCATCATCGTCTTCATCATCATCAGCCAACAGGCCTGCAAGACGTTGTTGGCGACGCATTTCACGATATGCTTCTTTAGCGGCAATCGTTTGTTCGCGTGTTTCAGCTTCAAGCTGCTCACGGAATGCTTTCACTTCTGCTGCATAATCAGGATCTTCAAGCTCACGTTCACGTTGTTGCTCAATTTGATCCATCAGGTAATACACAACTGGTTTTGTCCCTTCAGACATCAAACCTGAAGTTTTAAATACAGGACCATCCCACTGCATTTCATCTAAGATATGCTGACACCATTCATCACGCGTATCGTCTGCAAGTTGGTCAACTTTGTTTAATACTAGAACGATAGGTAACTTTGAAAGTGTCGGAGAGAATTTCTCTAATTCACCCAAGATCGCTTTTGCATTGTATGCAGGATCAGAACCATCAATCGGCTGAACATCCACAATGTGAAGCAAAATACGCGTACGCGCCAAGTGCTTTAAGAAACGAATACCAAGACCCGCACCTTCAGAAGCCCCTTCGATCAAGCCAGGAATATCCGCCATCACAAATGAACGGTGACTGTCTGCATCAACCACACCAAGGTTTGGAACCATCGTAGTAAATGGATAGTCTGCAACCTTAGGTTTTGCTGCTGATACGGCACGAATAAACGTCGATTTACCTGCATTTGGCATACCTAGTAAGCCAACATCGGCCAGTACTTTTAGCTCTAAACGAATTTCACGGAATTCACCTTTAAAACCATGGGTACACTTACGTGGCGAACGGTTCGTCGATGATTTAAAGTGAGTATTACCCAAACCACCATCACCACCCGCTGCGACAAGCACACGCTGACCACTTTCAACCAAGTCGCCAATAATGTCACCTGAGTCAGTATCAACAATGGTTGTACCTACAGGAACCTTTAATACGGTGTCTTCACCACCACGGCCTGCGCAGTTCGCGCCACGACCATTTTTAGCTCGTTCCGCACGGAAACGGCGAGTATAACGGAAGTCTACAAGGGTACTGGTATTATCATCAGCTTCGATAAATACGCTACCACCACGACCACCATCACCACCGTCTGGACCACCAAAAGGTACGAATTTTTCACGGCGAAAACTGGCTACGCCATTGCCACCGTCGCCAGCCTCTACGGTAATGACTGCTTCATCAACAAAGCGCATGCTGCCAATCCTCTAAATACTTTAAAACCGCATATTCTGCCATATTTTACAAAATTTCTCGAATAGAATTATTGAGCGAAACATGAAATTTAGTGACAAATCACTTAAAAACGTGCATTTAGCTCTTTTTCTCTTGATTTTCTTCAGTTTTGTACCTGAAAACAATCAACCTAATCCCATGCTCAACTTACATAAATTAAGCAGCATATACTCTGTTACAAGCAAATCTATGACTTTTTGTGAAACCTATAACTCACTTAATTCAAACCATTTATTCTGCTTATTTTGATGTTAAGTCATTATTTTAAAGCTGAGACTCGCTCTTTATTTTCCAAGATCTCAGGCAAACTTTTTTCAATCCATCCAATTAGATACATGGTTTTTTCGGCCGCTTGAGAGCCCAGTATCGTCAATTGATACTCAACTTTAGGTGGAACTACAGGATAAACTGTCCGTAAAATAAAACCATCTTGCTCAAGTGTTTTAAGGGTTTGAGAAAGCATTTTCTCACTCACCCCTTCTATACGCTGTCTCAATTCACTAAAACGGTGTACGCCATCACTCAAACAACGCAACACCAGTACTGACCATTTGCTCGTAAGATGTTCCAATATGTCACGAGATGGGCACTCAGTGGATAAAACTTGACCTAATAGTTTGCTTGTTGCATAGGTGTGCATCATTTCTCTCCATTTGGTTTATTACTTACTTTTTGGTACGTACTTTCATTTAGTAAGTTATCAGATTAAGATAAAACCATCAAGTACAGAAAACAACCAATATAGGTGACTTATGAAAATTGCAATCACAGGTGCAACAGGCCAATTGGGTTCTATTGTGATAGAAAAACTTTTACTACAAACTGAGGCCAACAACATTGTTGCGCTTGTGCGAAACCCAGCCAATGCGACACATCTCACAGCACAAAATATTGAAGTGCGTGAGTTTGACTATGACCGACCTGAAACTTTAGTCCCTGCTCTATCAGGTATAGATAAATTATTACTCATTTCTGCAAATGAAGTCGGTCGCCGTACACCTCAGCACAAGGCAGTGATTGATGCTGCAAAAGTGGTCGGTGTTCCTTATCTTGCTTATACTAGCTTACTACGTGCAGATACATCGCCACTCGGCTTAGCCCAAGAACACCGTGAAACTGAAAAACTGATTCAAGATAGTGGACTACGCTACACCTTCTTAAGAAATAACTGGTATAGCGAAAACTACCTTGCAGGTGTTGCTCACACCATTGAAATTGGGACGCTTTTTGGAGCAGCTCAAGATGGTCGCATTAGCTCGGCATCACGCATAGATTATGCTGAAGCTGCAGCGAGAGTCTTAACGTCAACTGTCCATGATAATCAAACCTATGAACTAGCAGGTTCACAAAGCTTTAGCCTCTCAGAGCTTGCAACATTGATTGGTCAAGCAGCGAGTAAAACCATTAATTATCAAAACCTAAGTGCGGAAGAATACACTCAAGGCCTAATTCAGGCGAGCTTACCTGCTGGCTTAGTTGAGGTCATCGTTGATGCAGACATTCAAACTATACAAGGTGCAATGTATAGTGACAGTCAAGACCTAGAACAATTGATTGGACGTAAAACTACGAACATTCAAGATGCGATCAAAGCTGCACTTTAAGCCACCCTTTTGATTTTCACATGAAAACACCACCAATGATTGGTGGTGTTTTCTTTATGGATGAATATTCTTCACAGGTAGTGTCATATTCATCTCCAAGTTCGCTGTCGTACTCCGCTCCGTGTTATACATGGTGGCATTGAAGCTTGCTATTTTTCGCATAGTCATTGGGTCATTCAAATTTAACTGTGGCGCAAACTGATGCAACACATGCAGACGCACTTGCTCATCAAACTCAAAATAGACCAAGCCATTAAACATAATTTTGATCGGGACCTGATAGTCTTGCTTTAAATGAAATGGTACAGCCAGCTTAATCGGAATATCTAAAGTGAGTGGAAACTTAGGCAACAGTTTATTCTGATAAATTAGGTCTGTAGTTGTCTCCAACGGCATATTTTGATCGATGAGTACCTCGGTTTGATAATCAACAGATACTGAAACGGGTACTTCTACTTCGAACTCTAAATTTGCCAAATATTTCCCTGTCAAAGGCAGGTTGATTTTCTGATCAATTTTCAGTTGCGTATCTAAAGTCCCAACGGATTGGGTTTCTAAATAATTACCCACTTGGATTTTTGTCGGTAAGGAGTCTGACAGTTGAATTTGTGCTTCACTTGCATACTGGCTTGAATATTCAGGTACAACCAAAACAGCGCACCCACTAAAATTACAACGCACACAAAACTCAATATAAGCCGCTTCGCAGACTGGAATATCCACATACTCCCTCCTATGGCTTCACGTGTTCTTGAGGTAGAGGTTTTTCACGCAGTAGTTGCAGACTATGAGTGGAATTTTCAATTCACCCTGCTTAATTTCAATTGGTAATGTATTTTGCACATCCACTGAAGCTTTCAACGCCGTTTTAATGGGAACGTTTAAATGTCCCTGTATGGGAATATTGGTTTTAACCACTGTATTGACTGGAATATGTAGGTTTTCTTTAAGCACTGTTTTCACAGACGCATCAAACTTGAGGTGTACCTGCTGTTCAAGTGGCACATCGATATGAATCGGCACATCCAGCTGAATGGGAATATTTCCTTTTAAAGGTAAAGTCACATCTCGCCCCATGACTTTCACCTGTACCTTGGTATCTACAGGCATGTTCTGGTTAATTTTCAAGGTTTCACGTACTGGAATGATGGTTTTAATCGGAACCTGATTATCAAAATACACTCGTGGCGTCAGAGTTTGGGTCAGTGGAATATTCAGATTTTCACGGATCGGAATTTCTGCATTAACGCGCCCTGTGACATCAACATCTAAGGCATCATGAATTTTAACCTCAGCTTGTAAAGGCTCTTGCAGATCAATACTGACTTTTTGATTTTCTAAGGGAATATAAATATTAAAGTGTTTAAACGTCCAAATAGCGATAAGCACACCGCATACAGATGCCAACACAATGAATGTCAATCCACTTAGCACATGCTTCACTTGCAAATTCAAATTCCTTTTGTTTTATTTTGTTTTATTTTCTTTTATCTGACAAATATCATCCTTTTGTCAGCTTAGAGAGTCTAAGGGGACGGTATACCAACCAGACTCTTTAGTTTTTATCGTTCTATTTTACACAGTATTCTAATTATTCTAAGTAAATTACTAGGGATTAAACATTGGCAACTCTTACCACTCAAGCCAATACTTATGTCACTCCAACGCACCTGATCAACCTCACCCCACAACAACAGCACAAAAAAAAGAGCCTCAATCGAGGCTCTTTTTAGTCGCTATTACAAATTATGCATTTGTTTCAGCAGGAATCTTAGGATAGCTTACGCCGCCCATTTGCTCTGCAATACGTAAAACTTGGCAGCTATAACCGACTTCGTTATCGTACCAAACATATGCAGTTAAACGGTTACCCGAAGTGATTGTTGCTTGCGCATCAAATACACCTGCTGTACGAGAACCGATAAAGTCAGATGATACAACTTCAGTCGAGTTGGTATAACCAATCTGACCTTGAAGGCTAGAGCTGATTGAAATTTTACGAATGTATTCGTTCACTTCATCACGATCAACTTCTTTATCTAAAGTTAAGTTCAAAATCGCAAGTGAAACGTTTGGTGTTGGAACACGTACAGAGTTACCTGTCAGTTTACCTTGAAGTGCTGGAAGTGCTTTAGCAACCGCTTTAGCCGCACCTGTTTCAGTAATTACCATGTTCAACGTTGCAGCACGACCACGACGGTCTGCTTTATGGTAGTTGTCGATTAAGTTTTGGTCGTTTGTGAACGAGTGAACTGTTTCAACGTGACCATTCAACACTGTGTATTTGTCATGCAAAACTTTAAGTGTTGGTGTAATTGCGTTGGTTGTACAGCTTGCAGCAGAGATAATCGTATCTTCATCAAGAATGTCAGCTTGGTTCACACCAAACACCACGTTCTTCATGTCGCCTTTACCTGGTGCAGTCAAGATCACACGTGCAGCGCCTGGGCACTTAAGGTGTTGAGCAAGACCTTCAGCATCACGCCATTTACCCGTGTTGTCGATCACTAACGCATTGCTAATACCATAATCGGTATAATCAACTTCAGTTGGGTTCGACGCATAAATCACTTTGATGAATTGACCGTTGGCAATGATTGCTTCGTTTTCTTCATCAACAGAAATCGTACCAGAGAATGGACCATGGATTGAGTCACGGCGTAATAAAGACGCACGTTTTTCCAAATCACCATCAGATGATTTACGAACCACAATCGCTTTTAGGTTCAAACCACGGCCAAGACCAGACTGACCAATCATTAAACGTGCAAGAATACGACCGATACGACCAAAACCGTAAAGGACAACGTCACGACCTTCTACTGAAGTCGCACGACCTTCTACAGATTTAACAGCTGCTGCAACAAATGCGTCAACATCGCCACCTTGCTCTTTAAATGCAACGGCTAATTTGCCTAGATCAATTTCAGCAGTACCGATATTTTCAATTTTAGCCAACGCTTCAAGAATTGGGAACGTGTGTACAACTGAAAGCTCAACGTCCATCATACGAGTGAAACGGTGCGCTTTTAAAATTTGGATAACTGAACGGTTAACTAAAGAACGTCCAAACACTGAAACCACAATATTTTTTTCACGGTAAAGCTGACCGATCAAAGCGATCATTTGTTCCGCGATTTCTTCACGGTTTTTCCAGCGACCTTGGTGTTCTGCGTGTAGGGCGATGATAGTCTCTTTGCTCACAGATACGTCCTCTAATTAATTTAATCTAAGCATAAATTTTAAAACCCAACAATTGTAAAGGATTTAGCGCCAAGTTTGAATCGAAAGCTGTAAATGCATGATGTTTTTTGTCGTATATCCATTATTAATTTAAGAAATGATTGCATTTACTCTGATGATTTTGCAGTATAAAAATTAAAAAAATATTTTTTTATATAAAAAATAAACAGTTACACAAATAATGTTTTATCAAACAGTCAACTATTCTAAAAGGGCAAGAAACAAATAAGAAACATGCTTATTGCCCAAATTGCAGCACAATGACAGCTCCGAACTTCATCAAATTAGTCTGAATGGTGCTGTTTTTCAAAATGCTCAATATTTCGTTCGAGCTGTTTTTTATTTTGTTGCTGTTTATATAAATGCAACACACCTTCAATAATAAGCAATAAGACTGCGAACCAAATTGGAATATAGGTAAACCACTCACCTGCCTCTATACGCTCTCCCATGGCAACTGATGCTCCTGCTAATAAAACAGGCTCCAAATAACTCAGCAAACCAAAGATCACAAAAGGTAAATAACGACTCGCAAGTATATAACTTCCAAGTCCCATCGCACTTAAGAAACCCAGTCCGATGACCGCCAAAATCAGGTGTGGAAACTGTTGTATCAAAGCCAAACTATCGCTATGCACAAAGCCCAAATAGAACACGACAGGTAAAATTAAAAACAGATCCCACCAGAAGCCACCCAAATGATCCGTTTTACAAACACGGCGCAGGAAGAAATACAAAGGATAAGCCAAAGCGATATAAACCGTTTCCCATGCTATGCTACCAATACGCCAAATTTCATGTCCTACCCCAAGCACAGCAAAGGCTACCGCGGTCATTTGCCAGCGGGATAGTTTTTCCTTGTAAAGGATGCAACCAACCAACACCATGACCAAAGGCAGCAAAAAATAGCCAAGCGACACCTGTAGGCCGCGACCATTCATAGGTCCCCATAAAAATAGCCACAACTGCGTGGTACATAAAACCGAACTAAACAATAACCAAGCAATCATCCAAGGTTGTTTAAAGATACGCTTAAACAACTCCGAAATGAGTTTTAAATCGCCACTCCACCACATGAATGCGGTTAAAAAGGGTAAGGTCGAAAGCATACGCCAAGCAAAAGTTTGCTCACTATCTAAAGGCTTTAAAAAAAAGGTATAAAAATACAAAACCCCAAAAGTGACGGATGCTAAAACCGATAGTGCGACACCTTTATACATCCTTCACCCCACATTGATTTACACGATTTTTTACCAGGTTCCGATTATAAAGCGTTCGACTGTATAAAGCTTTATTATTCAAGTTTTAAAATACGTATATGAAACTAAAAAAGCCATGCTTCAGCATGGCTTTCAAGGCTTAATAGATTTTACTTTTGCAATTGTTTGGTATGAATCAAATCATTCAAATCATAACCCACTGACTTTGCATATTCTAAGTATTCATTAATGACCTTTTGGTCTGGTTGTGGCGAGCGAGAAAGCACCCACATGTACTTACGACGTGGCTCACCCACTAAAACCGTTTCATAGTCATCATCAATTTTTAAAATCCAATAATCCCCCCGTGCCACAGGTAACCAACGCACCGCCTCAGGTAAAAAACTCACTTTCAACTTACTGTTAAAAGGTGGGTTTTGTACAAATGCCTCACCTATGGACTGCATCAACTTACCATCTTGGGCATAACAGCGGTTATCTACGGTCACATTGCCATTTTCATTCAGGGTATAGGTAGCCGAGACATTACTTCCGCATTTATTTTGGAAGTACATGGGCTTACGTGCAATTTCGTACCAAACACCCAAATAACGGTCTAATTCAACCTTATCTACCACGGCTAAGGGTTTGCTCTGGGCATAAGCCATGGTTGCCATGCCTAACCCGACTAAAACAGCACCACCTACAGCAATTTTGGCAAGCGTAAAACCCGCCTTTGGAAGATTTGCAGACATAAACTGTACCTTTAATATTTCAGAATTTATGATCTAAAAATAAACATCTCTTTAAAAAATAATGCTTTCTGCCCAAATTACTGTAGCGTTATGTAAATGCAACTTAGGTTAGAAGTTGTGCTTTTAAGCGCAAAATTTCATCTCGCAGACGCGCAGCTTGCTCAAATTGTAACTCTTTAGAAGCTTTGAGCATTTCTTTTTCCAACTTGCTTAAATGCTTGGCAAGAAGTTTCGGATCGGACAGCAAGTGCTGCTCATCTGCACTGAGCGTTTGATGTTGATCTGTGATACCACTTTCAACTTGATCATCTGTCAGCACTTCGCCTGTATCAATATCCTTTTTATTTTGTCTGATGGTGCTACGCGGAATAATGCCATGCAGCTCATTAAAGGCCATTTGTTTTTCACGACGACGGGCTGTTTCATCGATGGCTTTTTGCATCGAATCGGTAATCCGATCACCATATAAAATCGCTTTGCCTTTTACATTACGCGCTGCACGCCCAATGGTTTGAATCAAAGAGCGCTCAGAACGTAAGAAACCCTCTTTGTCTGCATCCAAGATAGCCACTAAAGACACTTCAGGCATGTCCAAGCCTTCACGTAGTAAGTTGATCCCGACGAGAACATCGTAGACACCCGAACGTAAGTCATGAATAATCTTCACCCGCTCAACAGTGTCAATATCTGAGTGCAGATAAGCAACTTTGACCCCATACTCTTTCAAATACGAGCTTAAATCCTCTGCCATACGTTTGGTTAAGGTGGTAACCAAGACACGCTCGTCTAAATCTTTACGGATATTGATCTCAGACAAGACATCATCAACTTGAGTCAATACCGGACGTACTTCAATTTCGGGGTCAATCAACCCTGTAGGACGAACCACCTGCTCAGCTATTTGCTCGGCTTTTTCAAGCTCGTATTTGGCTGGTGTAGCACTGACATAAATCGTTGCTGGCGTAATCCGTTCCCATTCTTCAAACTGCATTGGGCGGTTGTCTAAAGCACTAGGAAGACGGAAACCATAATTCACCAAGTTTTCTTTACGCGAACGGTCACCTTTATACATCGCGCCAATTTGCGGCACAGTCACGTGTGACTCATCAATAATTAGTAAGGCATCATCAGGAACATAATCAAATAAGGTTGGCGGCGCTTCGCCCGCGGGACGACCGGATAAATGACGTGAATAGTTTTCAATACCGTTGGTATAGCCCAACTGCTGCATCATTTCTAAATCATAACGGGTACGTTGCTCAATTCGCTGTGCTTCAAGCAATTTGTCATGTGCACGAAAGAAACCTAAACGCTCTTTTAACTCTTCACGAATCGTGCCGATGGCGCGCTCTAAATTATCTTTCGGTGTTACATAGTGACTTTTTGGGTAAATGGTTACACGCGGAACTTTACGTACCAGTTTGCCTGTCAGTGGATCAAACCAACGAATCGAATCGACTTCATCATCAAACAACTCAATCCGAATCGCATGCTGATCCGATTCGGCAGGGAAAATATCAATAATTTCCCCACGAATACGATAGGTACCGCGTAAAAACTCAAGCTCATTACGGCTATATTGCATTTCCACCAAACGACGAATGATATCATCACGTGCAATACGATCGCCCTGTACAATATGCAGCAGCATGCTCATATAGGCATTGGGGTCACCCAAACCATAAATAGCAGAAACTGAAGCAACAATAATTGCATCGCGACGTTCTAAGAGTGAACGTGTTGCAGATAAACGCATTTGGTCAATGTGGTCATTGATCGCTGAATCTTTTTCAATGAATGTGTCTGAAGATGGCACATAGGCTTCAGGTTGGTAATAGTCATAATAACTAACAAAATATTCGACGGCATTGTTCGGAAAGAAAGATTTGAACTCACCATAAAGCTGTGCGGCTAAGGTTTTATTATGTGCCATGACAATGGTCGGACGTTGCATCCGCGCAATCACGTTGGCCATGGTATAGGTTTTACCTGAACCCGTAACCCCAAGTAACAGCTGGTCGTGATAGCCCTTTTCTATTCCAGCAACAAGCTTTTCGATGGCTTGCGGCTGATCACCTGCGGGTTGGTAATTGGTGACTAAATCAAAAGGTTGTTTCTCACTCACAGACATATCCCAAGATTTGCTTCTTCAACCGACTATTTTAACAGATTCAATCCCGAGCAATTCTTGCTTTTAGATTTTTAATGTAATTTACTGAAAATATTACAAAGATTTTCTACTTGACCCTCCCGTATTTCAAAGGCAACATGAAGTGAAGAAGAGCGAAAAATCAGAGCCTATGACTTACCAATATCATGATGAAAGCATCGTCAAAAACCTAGATGAACATACCGTATTTGTGTTTGGTAGTAACATGGCAGGTCAACATGCGGATGGCGCTGCCCGAACTGCACTTGAGCACTTTGGTGCAATCAAAGGCGTCGGACGTGGATGGTCAGGGCAAAGTTATGCCATTCCCACTATGAACGAACACTTACAACAAATGCCGCTCTCGCAAATTCAACACTATATTGATGACTTTAAAATCTATACCAAAAATCATCCTAAAATGACTTACTTTCTAACCTCTATAGGCTGTGGTATTGCAGGTTATAAAGTTGAAGAAATTGCTCCTATGTTTAAAGGCATTTCTCATAATGTTATTTTCCCTTCATCATTTCGCCCATTTGTGGAAAGAACACTGCCACGTCTAAGTAAAAAGTTTTTGCACACCATTTTTAACGATGCTGTGATTTTCAGTACCCAAAATGATGACATGCTGATTCAGCATTTGGCCTTAACCGATAATGAAAAAAGTTTAGCCAAAATTATCCTCAACACGCGTATGTATCCAACCGACAGTAATGGTCGCGATCGTGTGTTTGAAATTGAAGATATTTTACATGCGCTGTCAGGGAAAATATTTGATTTTGAGACCAACGCGGAGGGGCGCATGCTTTTTGGTGGTGCCATTCTAGCGCTGTTGGAACTTTATAATATCAATGAACAAGACTTCATTGAAGTTTGGCAAGGCACACGAGAAATCGCACCACCGAAGCCTGAACATCGTGCGCGAAAAGCCTCACGTTAAATCCAGTCTTCTCAAAAAAGCCAATCCATCAGATTGGCTTTTTTCTTTTAAAATAATAGAGTTATTAGAATCTTCCCTATCCCCAATCGCCAACTACTACAAAAACAAAGGTGAGGGCATTGTTCCTGCTTTTCTCTTTTTAACTTTTAAAGGTTCACTTACACTCTGAATCATAATCATACTTTTCAAAATTTAAAAAATCATGAGAACAAATAGACAGCTTAAAGCCTTAAAATCCAAAAGAAATTTACTGACTATTCGGCTGTACGTATTGCAAAACATATACCCAACCCACAACACGTCGAGGGCCAAATTCTCTTAAATAGCTACACTGTGGGCTCTGGACGTAATAAATCACACTATGAAGATGTTGTGTTAAATGAGCCTTCTCAGCAGCAACCACTAAGACTGGTCTGTAATTTTATGGATCACTTTAAGAGCTGCCCACTCTTAGAAAACTTTCAACAACAAAAAGTCAGTATCCGTTATTACACAGACAACCGTCAGTTTATCTACCCAGAAGTTTTAGTGTTATCGGTCACAGCAGACAACACAACCATCAGCAGCCAAGACTTCATGCAGATCTACCAACAACAACGAAAGAATTTTTTTATTTATTTATTCTTCATGGTATTGATTCCAAACCTGTTGGTGATCAATTTATTTTGGCGCGACCATCAATATCAACAATCACAAATTTTTCGCTATCGACCTCAAAGCATTTAGCGCTTATCAATATCAGCATATACGCTCTTTAAACTCCAAAACCATTGGAGCTTATGCACTTTCTATGAGCAATCAATATGCATTTTTTGACTAAATCTCCCCCATAAACTCACATAAATTTTAAAAAGTTTTTTTAGCGCTTATACTGCTTTAAATTCCAACATAAAAACGAGATATAAATGCAATTATTGGACTCTCCTATTTTTGAATTATCTCCCATTGCCATGTGGTTAGAAGACTTTAGCGAAGTACAAAAACAATTCGATCTTTGGCGGAGTGAAGGTATTGAAGATATTGCGTCTTTTCTGTTGGAAGACAAATCACGTATTTTAAGTTGTGCGCATAAAATTAAAGTCCTGCATGTCAACCCGCAAACCTTAAAACAATTTGAAGCCCAAAGTTTTGAAGACTTAACCGCAAACCTTGCGCAAATTTTTAAAGCAGATATGTCAAGCACTCATTTAAATGAGCTGGTCGCACTTTGGAATGGTGAAATTTTATTTGAAAATACTGCTGTAAATTATATACTTACAGTTAATCGCCTTGACATTCGCCTGCGAGGGACAGTGCTCCCTGGTCATGAACACGATCTTTCATTGGTTTTGATCACCACGGAAGACATTACACCTTATGCCAATGCACAACGTTTAGAAGAAAAAAGTCGTTTAATTGCTGAGGCACGTTTTCAATACTCGCCCACTTCACTTTGGGTTGAGGACTTTAGCCGAGTCAAAGCACGTTTAGATCATTTACGTCGTTTGGGGATCAGTGACTTTAAAACTTTCCTTGATGTCCACAATGACTTTATTAATGAATGTCTCAGAGACATCATGGTTACCGATGTCAACCAAGCCACACTCGATTTGTTTGCTGCACGTGACAAAGACCATTTACTTAAAAATTTGCATAAAGTCTTTCAAAACGAAACCCAACAGACCTTTCGACATCAACTGCTCGAACTGTGGGATGGCAATATTCAACATAACTGCGAAGCGGTCAACTACGCGCTCGATGGCAGTATTCGCCATGTACTGTTACATTTTGCCGTGTTTCCAGGCTTCGAAGACGATTGGGGTATGGTTCAACTGGCGCTCACCGATATTACCGCACGTAAAAAAGCCGAAAATTATCTTGAGTACTTGGGCAAACATGATGTCTTAACCAAACTTTATAACCGCTCTTTCTACAGCACTGAAATCAACCGACTTGAGCGCAACAACCTACGCCCTGTGTCTTGTATTTTCCTAGATATGAATGGCTTAAAAGCTATCAATGACAACCTTGGTCATGATCAAGGCGATAGCTTATTACGCCGTATGGGGAATACCCTGAATCAGTTAATTGAAAATACGCAATACTCTGCTTCAAGGATCGGTGGTGATGAATTCGTGGTGCTATTACCTGCCGCCGATGAAACCGCATTGAACCATTGCATTGAAAGTTTGCATGAGCTTTTAATGGTGGATAACCAATTTAATAATCATCAACCGATTAGTGTGTCGGTGGGCAGTGCTACCAGCCATCCAAATGAGCGAGTTGAAGATATGCTCAAACGTGCCGACACTGCGATGTATGAACACAAAAAAACCTATTATGCAGAAAATGATCGACGGGTTAGCAATTACAACCCAGCGAATGATCAATAAAAAAGCGCCCTAACCAGGGCGCTTTTTTATTTCAATGGCGAATTAACGTTTACCCATTGAACGACGGGTGCCACGTGGTGGCATCCAAGTACGATCTGCATACTGTTCAGGTTTTGGACGAACCTGATTATGTGCAACATCGTCAGCACTTTGTTCTGCATTTGGCATTGGGAATGGGAGATTCACCAAAGGTTTTTTTGAAGTAGGCTGTTGCTTACTCATGACCATCACTCTCATCAAATTGCGCTTATTTTAAAGTTTTTTTCATAAAGATGCGAGAAACTTCCTAATTCTGTACATTTTTGAAATCATCACTTCAAAATTGAATTTTTTTTATGTTTTTTGCAGAAAATCTGTGTTTTTAAACGCCTTGCTTGAGTTTTTTAAGCTAAGATAGTGTGCTTTTTATTTTTTAAACCCTATAAGAAGGAATACTGCCGTGGACGTACGTCTCTCTGATCGTGTGAATGCCATCAAACCGTCCCCAACTCTTGCTGTTACCAACAAAGCTGCTGAATTAAAAGCGGCTGGCAAGAACGTTATTGGCTTGGGCGCAGGTGAACCTGACTTCGACACCCCACAACACATCAAAGATGCAGCAATTGCAGCGATTAACAACGGTTTCACAAAGTACACCGCTGTAGATGGTACGCCTGGCCTTAAAAAAGCGATTATTGCAAAATTCAAGCGTGACAATAACCTTGATTATGCTGCAAACCAAATTTTGGTTTCTTGTGGCGGCAAGCAGTCATTCTTTAACTTAGCATTAGCTTTGTTAAACAAAGGTGATGAAGTAATCATCCCTGCACCATTTTGGGTAAGCTACCCAGATATGGTGATTATCGCTGAAGGTGTTCCTGTTATTGTAAAATGTGGTGAAGAACAACGTTTCAAAATCACACCTGCTCAACTTGAAGCTGCGATCACAGACAAAACTCGTTTAGTGGTTTTAAACAGCCCATCAAACCCAACAGGTATGATCTACACTAAAGCTGAATTAGAAGCTTTGGCTGACGTTCTTCGTAAATACCCTGAAGTTTACATCGCTTCTGATGATATGTACGAACCAATCCGTTGGGATGACGAATTCTACAATATCGCAACAGTTGCACCAGACCTTTATGACCGCACAATCGTGTTAAACGGTGTGTCTAAAGCGTATGCAATGACTGGCTGGCGTATTGGCTATGCAGCGGGCCCTGCTAAGCTTATTGGCGCAATGAAAAAAATCCAATCTCAATCAACTTCAAACCCAACGTCTATTTCACAAGTTGCTGCTGAAACTGCGTTGAATGGTCCCCAAGACGTTCTTGAGCCTATGATTGAAGCATTCAAACGCCGTCATGACTTAGTTGTTAGCGGTTTGAACGACATCAACGGTATTTCTTGCTTACCTGCTGATGGTGCATTCTATGCATATGCAAACATCCGTCCATTGATTCGTGCGAAAGGCTTAAAATCTTGCACAGAATTCTCTGAATGGTTATTGGAAGAAACTGGCGTTGCCGTAGTTCCTGGTGATGCATTCGGCTTAGGCGGTTTCATGCGTATTTCTTATGCAACTGCAGACGAAGTACTTGTGGATGCGCTTGCACGTATCAAGAAAGCGGCTGATTCAATCGAAGGCGTAGATGCTGCGATTGCTTCAATTGCTGCTGAAAAATAATTTAACCCTTTAAAGTTAGATTAGAGGAACCCGCGAACTTCGCGGGTTTTTTTATTTTTAATCAAAATCTGAAAAATTTGCTCTTAAGCCCGTTCAAATAATTTTAGAGCCGTGTAGTACCAGCAGAATCTATGGTATCTACGTCTTTATTGCGAGATGATGCCGAGATCACCAAGGCAATGCCTGCCAGAACAATCGTCGCGGAAATGATGATTCGGAAGCTCAATGCTTCACCAATAAACAATGCGCCACCCAGAATCGCCAAACATGGCACGGACAATTGCACGCTACTGGCCGTGACCCGATCAATTTTCTTCACTATGGCATACCAAAGTACATATGCCCCACTCGATGCCAAACCACCAGATAAGAGCGCCAACAGCATACCTTTTAGGTTAATAAAACTCTGTGTGTAAAAAAATAAATAAACCAAGACAACAAAAGGAATCGCCACTACAAAATTTGCCAAGCTACTGGCCAGTGGGTTATGCATCTTTTTACCTGCAATGCTATACATCGCCCAACCTATGCCTGAAAGTACCATCAATGCAGCATAGCCTAAAGGAGGTGCCGAGGCCCCTGGTAGCAATAAAATCAAAAGACCTAAAATAGCGATCACCAACCCCAACCCGCGTCGCAAATTGATTTTTTCACCATGACACAGGCCATAACCGACCATACTTAATTGAACTGTCCCAAATAGGAGTAATGCACCAACGCCCGCATCGATATGCAAATAGGCCAGTGAAAAAGCCACAATATATAAGGCAAGAAAAAACCCGTTTTTTATACTCCACTCTATTTTGGCCTTATGAGTAGTGAGCACATAAAGTAGAAATAACACCATTGCACCGCTACAGACCCGAAGCAAGCTAAAACTCATCGGATCAATCTGCTGCTCAGCCAACGCTAAACGACATAGCACCGAATTGGCTGCAAAGGCCAACATTGCAATGGAAATTTTAAGCAGCATGTTTGAGCGTCCTTATTCAACAGCTTGCTTTAGATATATCGAATATATCTTATTAAATCTAGAGAGTTTTTCTCATGAAATTTATCAGAAATATCAATGTGTAACTCAGATGATTCAACCTGAATACCTTATTATTTAGCATCATCTGGTGAAAATAAAGCAATTACATCCGCTTCAGTGAGCTGCTCTGTAGAATACTTAAATTGGTAAAAATCAGGCTTATTATCAATATATATTTCTGTTGTAAGCTTTAAATCTTTTGGCTGTTCTTCCATCGCAAATACATTGATATTGCAATAGCTGCCGTCCTGAGTTCGCCAAAAAAGTGACGTGCCACATTCGCTACAAAAACCACGCTCCCCCCAATCCGACGACTTGAATAATTTTAAATATTCTTGATTGTCAAACTTTAAACTACTGGGTTCGAAATCAATACTCATGAGTACCCCGCTCGACTGCTGGCGGCACATAGAACAATGACAAGCATGCACATCATGATTTTTGAGTGCGGCTTGGAACTTAGTTTTACCGCATAAACAGGACACGTTCATTGTGAGTTCCTTCTTCATGTGAAGACTGTGTAAAATTACTAAAACCTTGTTTATCTTATATATAAATAAAAAACAAAAGAGTGTATAAATTTTGTGCACCATTTTAAAACAATGCTCACGTTTAGGCTGCTCCGTTCTATCAACACTCAAATTATCAAAATGAATAATCCTAAATCTTTTCCCTACAATATGTTCACAGCATGAGCTCAATCCGTGATTACGATTTCGTTGATTTTGTACTGATCAATCCAATGCTCAATATTGACGAAAAGACTGAATTTTGTTTAATTGGATAACAAGTTCCAAAAAGGAACTCATAGATAAATATAGGAATGAACAAGATGAATCCCAAAGAAATGACAGGACTACAACTCTTAGAAGCCATGTGTACAGGAAAAATTCCACCTGTAAGTATCAGTGAAACCATTCCCATGCAGCCTTTTGAAGTTTCTGAAGGGAAAATTAGCTTTAAAGCAAAAGCAGATCATCGCCATTTAAACCCGCTTGGTGGCATGCATGGTGGCTTTGCAGCAACAGTACTCGACTCAGTGACGGGTTGTGCCGTACATACTATGCTTGAAGCTGGTGTTGGCTATGGCACCATTGATCTGAATATTAAAATGTGCCGACCGATTCCAAGAGACAAAGAACTACTTGCCATCGGCAGCGTGATCAACATCAGTAAGAACTTAGGTATTTCTGAAGGTGAAATTGTAGATAAAGACGGTAAACTCTACGCCCATGCCACAGCCACCTGTATGATTATTCGTTCCTAAAAACGAAAGGCACTGATAAATTTCAGTGCCTTTTTTACGCCAAAGTAAACTTTACTTCAGCATGACAGATCAAATTGCGGTTTTAAACGTCTTCAGCGTCTGCAATTTTGAGGCATCAGGACGCTCAACCCCTTTATAAATACAATAGTATTTAAACGCACTGTCTAAACTTACGTCTAAACTTTTACCTTCAGCAGCAGACCAGACTTTTGAATGATTACTTCCCGATAAAGCACTACCTGACAACTGATACAAATACAGATCATGTTCTCGCTGCACAGTCTTTTTAAGAATACTCGTTGACTGTTCGGAAAGGAGCTGACAAGGACTGTTGACCAGCCAACGCTCACTAAACCAAAGTTGTAATAAATCACCCAAATACAAGTCTGTATAACCGACTGGCCAAACATCAATATAGGCTGACTCTACAGGGGTATAGTATTGTTCAGGGTTTGAAATAATAGGAAGATACTGATCTTGATAATCAGCTAGGTTTGCAAAAATATCGGAAATGGTAAGCGTATTCATTCGCTTTCTCCTGTTTAGCCATTTTAGTGCTGGCAAGTTGGTTATAAATCCACACTGTTTAAGCTTTCACTTAAACGCTCTGTTGTTAAAATCAGACTATCAACGACTTTTCAACTTTGCAAGCACTTCAATACGATTTTTTTTGAAAATGATTTTTTTGTTCAAATAAAAAGCATCCAATATAAAAATGACAGCAACATGACATTTTAGACTTGACCCACTATGAAATGTCCTTATAATCGCATGCAGATTCTCCAATAGCTCAGTCGGTAGAGCGACGGACTGTTAATCCGCAGGTCCCTGGTTCGAGCCCAGGTTGGAGAGCCAAATTCAAGAAAGCCCACACAATATGTCGTGGGCTTTCTTATTTTCTAGGTCTTAAAAGTTTCGCTGCTTAAGATGTAAATCTTCCAGCTAAACCCAACAGAAAGCCAGAACTAAACCATTTTCGAAAAATAACTTATCTTAAAAACACTAAAAAATGATTCACAAGAAAAATCATGAGTACATTTAAAACACATATGGATGTTCGTTCAGATCACTTCGCGATCACAGCAACTGAATTAAAAAAATGGGACGGATAAATTATTGGTGAACTATTAGCCCAACATCTTGCCGAACAATTCAATCAACAACTCGCAATCGCTGCAATTCACAATGAAGATTGAGGATACTTACTTAGTTTTAGTCATCCCACTTTATTAGATATAATCGTTACGATAAAAATGACAACTTATTTTTAATTTTTATTCACCCACCACAGCCAATCATTAAAAAATATTTTTTAAGAAAATAGATCTTTCAACCCAATTAAGTCATGTCTCTGAGACTTTGCAAAATACTCTTTCTGATGCAACACTTTTTCATGAGGTGCAATGGTGAAACCTAGAAGATATGAAAAAAGTACAATAAATCTTCGTCAAAATCCCTAAGCATCCCTACTCAAACAACTCATTCCGCTGATTCATATTTCGCGATTTTATTGAAAGAAATTACAGCTCTCAATACATCATATCTACCCTTTTTTAATAAAAAGCCCAATCGATAAAATTGGGCTTTTTAATGAGTCAAGGCTATCTACACTGAGAATCTGTAAATTTTGAACAGTTTACAAACTGTAGCATTCACCCGCTTTATTCCTAAGCCGCTTCCACAGGCACGCCACTATGGAAACGGAACACATCATCAGGTGTACTAATTAGCTCTTTTTCGACATTACGGATATGATCAATACGGGCTTGAATATCTTCTTTCGGATTTTTCAATTTCCCCGTTTGCGCAACCTCTAAAGCTAAAGCCAAGTAGTCTTCAAAATGGCGTGATTCAGACTTCAGCAAGTAGCGATAGTAACGACCTAATTCTTCATCTACCAAAGGTGCTAACGCGTAGAAACGCTCACATGAACGTGCTTCTACAAAAGCACCAATGATTAAAATATCAATTAAAGCCTCGGGTTCATAAGTCCGCACTTCTTTACGTAAACCACCTGCATAGCGCCCAGCACTCAGATTGCTCCACTCTAGCCCGCGCTTTTTCATAAATTCAAGCACTTGCTCATAATGCAGCATTTCTTCACGAACCAGTTGTGCAAGCTTGACCTGCAAATCGGTAAAAAAACTATAGCGAAACATCAGGTTCATCGCTGTACCTGCAGCTTTCTTCTCACAATTCGCATGGTCTTGCATCAGCACATCAAGATTAGTCAGTGCTTCAGCCAACCAAGCTTTTGGTGTTTCACAGCCCAAGAAGTCCATGACGGGCTTCATGAGTTCATCATAATTGATATTCGACATATTCAAATCTTAAAAACTTTAAAATTAACGTGCAGCTTTAATCACTGCTTTCATTTCACGTACAGCTTGTTCCAAGCCCACAAAAATAGCATCCGCAATTAGGGAATGGCCGATGTTTAATTCGTGAATCTGTGGAATTTGTGCAATTGGGGTCACATTTTCAAGGTTGAGCCCATGCCCAGCATTCACCACTAAACCTTTCGATGCTGCATATTCGACACCTTTGACAATACGCTCAAGCTCATGTTGCTGAGCTTCAGGTGTTTCTGCATCAGCATAAGCGCCTGTATGAATTTCAATGGTTGGTGCACCACAAGCAACCGCTGCATCAATTTGTGCAAAGTCAGCATCAATAAACAAGGACACATCACAGCCAATCTCAGACAAGGCTTGAGTTGCCGCTTTGACATCGTCAAAATGTCCAACCACATCTAAACCACCTTCAGTCGTCACTTCTTGGCGCTTTTCAGGAACGAAACACACATGATGCGGTTTAATTTCTTTGGCAAATGCAATCATTTCATCTGTAACTGCAAGTTCCAAATTCATACGTGTTTTTAGTGCTGGACGCATACGACGTACATCATCGTCCTGAATATGACGACGGTCTTCACGTAAATGCAAAGTGATACCTTCTGCACCGGCTTGCTCACAGATTAGTGCTGCATTGACTGGATCAGGATAAGACGTTCCACGCGCTTGTCGTAAAGTTGCCACGTGGTCAATATTTACACCAAGTAATGCAGCCATATTCATTTCCTAATTACGATTGAGTTTGAGTGTTCTGAATCCACAACTGACGACTTTTTAAGGGGCGATCGCCCAACAATGAACTGATCATTTGTCGATACAACTTGGTCAGTAATTGTAACTGTTCCAAACCAAAATCCCTACCCTTTTCATATTGGCACATGCTTAAAATTTGCTGTCCATTTAAGGTCGCTCGCGAGGCTTGTGCAGTAGGAATAAAGCCTTCATTCAGCTGGAATATATAGTTGAGTGATGCTTGAATTTCGAGTTGATTGGCATCAGTTGAAAAATCTAAGGCATAGCCCAAATCTTCCAGCAGTTCGTGCTCAAACTGCCTTAGAATTTGTTTTAAAAATTGATTAGGATCGGCTTGCTGCGCTAGTTGTTGTAATTGCGTTAGCGTATGCGCATATTGAGCAAAACTTTGCTCCATTTGTACTTCGAGCGGACACAGCCTGAGTAGGATCTCATTGAGATAAAAACCTGAAAAAAAAGCATCCCCGAAGAAAAAAATCGGCTGATTGACAATTTCAAGTTTTGTAAAATTTTTGAGTTCAGATTTACCCGAAGCTTGTAAACAAATCGGCTGATATTGTGGCGGCGGGGTTTGTCTTAGAATGCCATCAACTCGCCCATGCTCTTGGGTAAATAAATGCACAATATGACTACGTTCACGGTATTTTCTGTGGTGAATTAAATAACCATGCAGTACTTCATTGCGCATGAGGAATTAACTAATCTTTTTTATCTTTATCATTCTGTTCACTGTCTTCATCATCCCCATCTGGGATAACAGCACCAACCACCGCTGCGGTTCCTTTCACCACGCCTTTTGTGGTTTTATACGCAATCTTTACAGGAACGGTGACGATCTTGTGTATACAACCTTGCAAAAACAACATACAAGCCATTACTGCGAACACTTTGACCATAACACCATCCCTATAAAAATTTGTTTTCTTAAAACTTAGATATCGCTATAACCTAAGCTTTTCAATGCACGTTCATCATCAGACCAACCGCCTTTCACTTTAACCCAAAGGGTCAGCATGATCTTTTGTTCAAACATTTTTTCCATATCGATACGGGCATCCATACCGATTTTCTTAAGCTTAGCGCCTTTTTCACCAATCACAATCGCTTTTTGGCCTGGACGGTCTACAAAAATCGTTGCATCAATATACGTACACGCTGGTTTTGGACGACCTGTTTTTTCATTTACCGTTGCTTCTTCAGTCTTAAACGACTCAATTTGCACGGTTAAATCATAAGGTAGCTCCTCACCTAACTGACGCATAATCTTTTCACGGATAATTTCTGATGCCAAGAAACGTTCAGAACGATCTGTCAGTTGATCCAATGAATACATCGGTGGCTGGAAAGGTAAATATTTTTCAATGGTATCGCGCAGATGGTCTAAGTTTGCACCACGTAGTGCAGAAACAGGAACAATCTCAGCAAAATTCATTAATTTTGCACGTTCTTGAATCAAGGGTAATGCATGGTTTTTATTTTCAAGTGTATCAATTTTATTGATCACCAGAATCACCGGCATCTCAGCATTTTTGAGTTTTTCCAAAACGAGCTCATCGTTTTGAGTCCACTTGTCTGCATCCAGAACAAACAATACCAAGTTGACATCACGCAATGCAGAAGACGCAGCACGGTTCATCATTTTGTTGATGGCGCGTACTTCTTTTTTATGCATCCCTGGTGTATCAACAAAGACCGCTTGAGATTTTGCACGTGAATCAATCCCCACAATTTTATGACGTGTGGTTTGTGGTTTACGTGAAGTAATCGATAATTTTTGACCCAATAAATGGTTCATCAACGTAGACTTGCCTACGTTTGGACGACCGACAATTGCCACAAAGCCGCTACGAAAATCCGTTGGGATTTCTGTGCCTTGTTCGCTAAAAAACTGGCTAATTAAATCATTGCTGTCGCTTTGCGACTCGTGATCAGCATCGATGTGATCGGAAGAATTTGACATGGCAGATTACTGCTCCAAAAGTTTTAAAATATCCGCCGCCGCAGCTTGTTCAGCAAAACGGCGACTGGTGCCCTCACCATTTACAACAGACAATCCATCCACTTTACATTCCACTCTGAAATGCTGATTGGGTGCATCACCCTGAATATCGACCACATCATAAACTGGGAGAGCTTTTTTTCGTGCTTGAAGATATTCTTGTAAACGAGATTTAGGATCTTTAAGTTGATCGGTTGGCTCGATATGGTCTAAATATGGCTCGTACCATTTTAACACAATCGACTCCAACACCGTTAAATCACTACAATCCACATAGATTGCACCAATAATCGATTCAACCGTATCCGCAAGGATGGACTCGCGATGATGTCCACCTGATTTTAACTCACCTGTACTTAAAATTAATGACTGGCTCAGTTTTAAATCATTTGCAATTTTACCTAAAGCTTCCTGACGAACCAAGGTTGCACGCATACGCGTCAAACGACCTTCGTTTTCAGTTGGATAAGCCTTATAGAGATAATTTGCAATAATCATCCCTAACAAAGAATCGCCTAGAAACTCTAGGCGCTCATAGTTGTATTTGTGGCTCACCGATCGGTGGGTCAGTGCAAGCTGAAGTAATTCAGGTTGTTTAAACTGATAACCGATACGGCTCGCTAAGCGGGCTTCACTTAGCTTGGACTGAGCTTTGATCAAAACTTTTCTCGAACTTTAATACTAAATCTATATTCAGTAAGAAGGGTTTTCTTACCTCATACTCCTTTTTCACCTGCAACCCTTCGGTATTGGTGACTTGCATAATTTCTTTAATCTTCACATCACGAATGCCATTCATATCCAAACGCTTTGAAAGCTGACTCTCAAACTCCGCGGGCTGAATATTTTTCGGGCTACTTTGAAATACTTCCTCAATTTGGCTATTGATCATCCGATCATCAAAATAGGGAGCCCAAACTGCAATTGCCACTTTCGCCATAAATGCAAACCCCATGATTGCAAATAAAATGGCGATATAAGATGCCCCTTGTTGATTCTTGCGCATTTTTTATTTTCCGAATCGATATTAGTCAATGCTACCGTTACGGTTAAATGACGGCAACTTAAAGCCAGGTTCTTTATGCATCCAAATATAAAATGCACGACCTGTTAGGTTCTGTTCAGGAACCATTCCCCAGAAACGACTGTCAGCACTTTGGTCGCGATTATCCCCCATCGCAAAGTACTCACCTTCTTTTACTTTCACTTCCCAATATAAACCATTTTCAGCAGAGTATTTACCATTTTCTACAAAGTTAATATACGGTGCTTGGCGTGCCACATTAACACCTTCTAACTCACGCATGGTAAAGGTATGCTTGCCAATGGTTTCTTTATGATATATCGAAGTAGGCGTGTCTAAACGGTCTTTTTCACGGCTAAATTCAACAGGCACTTTAGCAATTTTTTGACCATTAATGGTTAATTGCCCATGATCAAAAACAATGTGATCACCCGGAATACCAACCACACGTTTGATATAGCTGATCGTCGGTTGCGGTGGATAACGGAAGACAATCACATCGCCACGCTCAGGCTCACCTACATCAATCACTTTTTTATTCACGATCGGCAGGCGTACACCATAGTCAAACTTGTTGACCAAGATGAAGTCACCTGTTTCTAAAGTCGGGACCATCGAGTCGGAAGGAATATTAAAAGGTTCATAAAAGAATGAACGTAGACATAGGACAATCGCAAGGACTGGCCAGAAATCATAAGCCCACGTAATGACAAAATTTTCATTTCCCTTGCCTTTCGTCGCTCGTTGTTTAAATACAAACTTATCGAGCAACCACACCAAAAAGAAAATTAGTGTGACAGGAACAAGTATCAAATTAAAATCAAAATCCATGGGCTTATATTCCTACCTTTTTATCTTTCTACTTTCAACACAGCCAAGAACGCTTCTTGTGGGATTTCTACACTTCCCACTTGCTTCATGCGTTTCTTACCTTCTTTTTGCTTCGATAGCAGTTTCTTCTTACGAGAAACATCACCACCATAACATTTCGCCAATACGTTTTTACGCATTGCCTTTACGGTTGAACGAGCAATAATTTGTGCGCCTATGGCCGCTTGAATTGCCACATCAAACATTTGACGTGGAATCAAATCTTTCATTTTTTCAACCAATGCAATACCACGGTGACGCGCATCTTGACGGTGACAAATCATTGCCAAGGCGTCCACTTTATCGCCATTGATTAGAACATCGACTTTTACCAATGATGAACTTTCAAAGCGTACAAAGTTATAATCGAGCGACGCAAAACCACGTGAACACGACTTCAATTTATCAAAGAAGTCCATCACCACTTCCGCCATTGGAATTTCAAAAGTGATCGAAACTTGGTTCGCCATAAACTTCATGTCTTTTTGAACACCACGGCGTTCCACACATAAAGTCATCACATTACCCAAATACTCTTGTGGTACAAGGATATGGCACTCAGCAATCGGCTCACGTAAGTCTTCGACCGTTGAACCATCTGGCATTTTAGATGGGCTATCGATATAAATCGTTTCACCATTCTTCATCACCGCTTCATAAATCACTGTCGGTGCAGATGAAATGAGGTCTAAATCATACTCACGCTCTAAACGCTCTTGTACGATTTCCATGTGTAGCATGCCTAAGAAGCCACAACGGAAACCAAAACCTAAAGCATCTGAGCTTTCAGGTTCAAAGAATAACGCCGAGTCATTGATCTGAAGTTTATGCAAAGCTTCACGGAACGGTTCAAATTCACTTGAATCAATTGGGAACAAACCTGCATACACCTGCGGCTTCACTTTTTTAAAGCCTGGTAAGGTTTTGACTTCTGGTGTGTTAGCAAGGGTAATCGTATCACCCACTGGCGCACCAAAAATGTCTTTAATCCCTGCAATTACGAAACCAACTTCACCCGCTTCAAGGATGTCTGTCTCAGTATGCTTAGGATTGAAAATACCCACAGAAGTAATGATGTGCGTTTGGCCTGTTGATTTCATCAACATCTTGTCGCCCTTACGCACACGACCTTCTTTCACACGTACCAAAGAAACAACGCCTAAGTAGTTATCAAACCAAGAGTCGATAATTAAAGCTTGTAATGGCGCGTTACGATCACCAGTAGGTGCAGGAATGACATTAACAAGGGTTTCTAAAACGCTATCAATCCCAAGACCTGTTTTTGCCGAACAGGTTGGTGCTTCAGTCGCTTCAATACCAATAATGTCTTCAATTTCTTGAATCACACGTTCAGGTTCAGCCTGTGGTAAATCAATTTTGTTGAGCACTGGTAGAACTTCGAGACCTTGCTCAATTGCGGTATAACAGTTCGCAACCGACTGTGCTTCCACGCCTTGCGCCGCATCTACAACCAACAATGCACCTTCACAAGCCGCCAATGAACGTGACACTTCATATGAAAAATCGACATGCCCCGGTGTATCAATAAAGTTCAATTGATACTCTTGACCATTTGGATGGGTGTAATACAAAGTAACCGACGCAGCTTTAATGGTAATACCACGCTCACGTTCAAGTTCCATGGAGTCAAGTACTTGTGCTTGCATTTCACGATCTTGCAAACCACCACAGGTTTGAATAAAGCGGTCAGCGAGCGTTGACTTCCCGTGGTCAATGTGAGCAATAATACTGAAATTACGGATATTTTTAATATCAACAGATTTTTTAGCTTGCGCCATGGGCTACCTTGAACAAAATGAAGCGTTATGCAGACAAATTTCGATGCACAACAAAAGCCGAATAGAAATTGCGAAGGATTATAACAGATGGTTTTTTTAAAGTATCCATATTAATACGCTTCCTTTTCACAACTCTGACGCTTTTTTACGTGTTTTCGCTTTTCACTGGGCTTTTTGAATAATCCATTGAAAAATCTAAGGCATTCACATCTTTTGCAAGCGGTTGGTAAGCTTGAGTAAAACTAGGTGACATACGTTTTGCACGGCCGGTTTCAATCTCTACGCAAGCCCACTTAGTTTGAGCAACAAATAAAATGCTATTGTCTTTGGGTCTATAAAACACATATTGGCGCGATGAATATAATGCGTTTATATCGTCAAACCATGTGCGTAAGAGTATTTCATCCTCTTTAAATGCAGCTTTTCGGTACTGTACATGATGCTCAACCGCAACCATGGCATGTTTTAACTCGATATATTCTTTTAAGCCTAAACCCAGTGCATCAATATGTGCTGTTGCAACATCCTGCATCCAATGCATATAAACCACGTTATTCACATGGCCTAACTGGTCGATATGTTCTGCTTGTACCTGAAGTCTTAAGTCAAAAATACTACTCATAAACACTCTATTTAATCTAAATATCCTTATGAAGATGGCAGTGTACGCAAATAACAGACATCATCAAATTGCAAAAAATAAAAAACCACTCCGAAGAGTTAATGCTGATCAGTTAAGACAAAATAGCTGAAATGCGGTAAAAATGAGCGTATCCAGATACGCTCATTTTTTTATGACTTTTTCTCAGAATTTAAGTTCAGCATTTCAGCAGACAGCTCCTTCACTT
>NZ_MVOM01000013.1:0-73512 GCF_002018895.1 Acinetobacter sp. MF4640
TGTGGAAGCATAGTGATATGTGAAGCTGACCAATACTAATTGCTCGTGAGGCTTGACTATACAACACCCAAACAGTTGGTGTTGTGGTTCAAATCACTGCAAACAACTTGATTTAGTTATAAAGCTAGATACATGAGCGAGGAATAAACAAACATTAATTATGTTTGTCCGAGCGAAAGACATAAAGCTATGCTTTATGTTAAAATCAACTCAAATATACCTGTTAATAACTCATTTGATGAAAGTTAGGCACGAAGAGCACTGCTCTGAGGTTAGACCAAACGAATAGTCATAAACAGTTGTGCTGGCGACAATAGCAAGAGTGAACCACCTGATCCCTTCCCGAACTCAGAAGTGAAACCTCTTAGCGCTGATGGTAGTGTGGAGTTATCCATGTGAGAGTAAGTCATCGCCAGCTCATTAATTCTAAATCCCCCTCCGCTTAAAGCAGAGGGGGATTTTTTTATGCTGAATATATTAAATAATAAATGAGAGACAAGAAGAATATTAGCTAAAAATAGCCGTTAATATTTAATAGGTTTAGTTGCTATTAAAAACTAAATTTGTTTATATTTTTATCAGATGGATCAGTATTGCATGATTCGACTGCTGGCATTTTTTAGGGTATAGAGTAGCTGTCCTAAGAGTACATCTTTTTCAGTCAAGGTTACGATAATCATTGGATGATTTGAAGAAGGGATCGAGGTTAAAATGGCTTTACCATTGTCTGCATCCAAAGTAATTGATTGACAACCTTCGAGATGAATTTCATTCATAAAGGCCGCAACCATAGCTAAAATCGAGCTACTAACTGCTGCAAGCTTAGTACTGTTATAACCATCTCTCTTATAAACATGGGCTAACTCGAAGCCATCTGTGCTACACAGCATGACCTAATTGACACTGCGAACATTCATGAGAACATCTTGGATCTCATTCTTTGCAAAATCAATTAACTCTTTTGGTGCTGTGCGGCTTTGCGCTAAAGTAAACATATAGAACCTCGTTAAGGGTTAATTGGCAATATTTGAGTTGATTTCAATGGAGGTAATAAGCGCTTCTAATAATAATAAAACGTCATCTTTCTTTCTTGCGTCGATAAAGAAGAGTGGAGAAAAAAGGTCATTTTGTAATAACCAGTCTTTATAGATAGTGGTTGATTTGGTTGACTCAGAAAGAAGATCGGTATGTGTAATGCCGATCGCAATATTGTCGGTAAAGCTTTGAAAGGCTTCCAGATAACTTTCTAATTCTTGAATAGGGTTATCTGAATGATGGTCAATCAAAATCACAGCACCAATAGCACCTTTAGTAATGGCAGACCAAATAAAGTCGAAGCGGCTTTGCCCAGGTGTGCCATAGAGCCCGATGGTCAGGTTTTCATCAAGCGTGACTTCACCATAATCAATACCAACAGTGGTTTCCAATTTGGTATGACGCTGTGCATCTGTATTGAAAGCCTCCGTTTGCAGTACGATAATCTCTGAGAGTGATCGAATCGCTTCCGTTTTACCCGCGCCCATACCACCAGCAAAAACAATTTTAAAGCGTTGTAAAATCATATTATTATCCTATATACCTAGTTTTTTTCTTAGTTTCCCAAAAAAGCTTTTAATTAATCCTGCTTCTTCTGTAACTTGAGGGATTTCTGGTGGGTTAAAATGTTTATCCCAAATATTATTTTTGAGAGATTATGGGTCGCAATATTGGCCGCAATAAAGCGCTGCACAGTTTCAATGGGGAGGTTCAACTGCGTTGCAATTTTTGAAACTTTACCACCTTGAATAAAGCAGCTGGAAAGTTGAAAAATGGTTTTCCTGTCCACATTGCTTGCTGGCTTAGGCCACATATGGATCTTAAAATGCCCATCTTCAGGTGCAATTTCTTTCAAAAATATGGATGAATCCCAAAAAAACTGCCATAACCAGTCGCTAAGTATATGGGGTTGCTTACGTGAGACTTTCATGAAGTTACTGGTGCTGGCAATGTCATAATCAAAACCAGAATCTGTAAAGGCTTGTTCTCGTTCTGTATTGAGCCAAGCGATATTTTTCTGAATATCAATAATGGCAATGGTGCCCAAAGTATCAAAAAGATGTAGCTTCGAGTTACGTTCTGTATCCAGCATTTTGCTGAAATATTCTAATTTGTAGGGTGTTTTTTTATTCTGAGTTTCGATAGGAAGGATTTGTTGATTCTCAAAAGAGGGATGTAGTAGATGTTGAATAATCCAATTCGAGAAGCTTTCAATATGCGTAATTGGTAAAGAAAGTGTATTTTCGTGGAGTCGGTTTTCGTTATGGGTTTGCTTAGAAATTTTTAGCCATGGGAACTGACGACTTCGAATGATCTTTTGGATCCCTTCGGTTTCATAAAAACTTTCATGGATAAATAAACAATCAATAGTTGGGTCAGCAGCGGAGCTCCAGTTAATTTTATACTCTTGAGGAATGAGATTACGTAGCTGTGTTTTAAGTTCGTCAGAATGGTTTGAACTCAGGCCGGTAATCGCAATATTAATATATTGCTTATTCATAGTGTTTCTTTAATTTAATTAGGTTGAAGAGGACAACGCATACAACCCCTTTCCCAAAAGGATGAGAAAGGGGCAATTCAAATTAAGAAAAATCTAGGCCTTTTTCATATCCTTTGAGTTCATGGCGAGCCATGGCAAGATTTGCTTTAGAGCGTTCAAGGACAAGATATAAGAAAATTTTGTCATTGCCTTCTAAAGGACGAATAAGGTGATACTGCTTACCCAGTGTAATTAAAATATCTTCAATTGAGTCATTTAAGTTTAATGCTTGTGCAACACGTCGTTTTGAGCGAACGACTTCAGTATTACCTGCCGCCGCGAGTTCTAAATCGATGCTTCCACCGCCTTGAGTTGCTAGGGCTAAACCGCTTTCCCCATCGACCAATGCTGCTGCATAGAATCCATCGATATTTGCTAATGCTTCCAATGACACTTTAGCCATAGTTTTTCTCTTCAATTTTATGAGTTTTAAAATCCTTTTAACTTGTTGTTTCACAATTCGATTTAACTATATGGACGGTGTGAAAAAATTATCAATATAAATAAATGTAACAAAAAAAGATGAATAAATGTACAATTAAACCCGAGGCTTTTAGTCAGTTTTTGCTAGAGATTTTGTGATTAGGTTTGCGGATTTTAGAGAGGAGTGTGAAAAAGTTTATTGTTATTTGAAAAAGTGTTTAATTTATTTGCTATTGTAACAAAATGTAACTTTTACCGTTTGGACAAATAAAAGCAAAAAAGAAATTGATTTTTTTGCTTTTTAAAGATGAAATATATAATTATTTTTCATTAAAAAATAAAGGGATGCGCAAAATGAGTGCATCCCTTGGAGATTAGACAAACATTTGACTTGCTGCGCAATAAAGTCCCCATAAAATCACGATAGCCACAGCAGGCTCAATCAGTTTTGCCCATGTTGGCGTTGGATTTTGCTCTGCTACCTGTGTGTGTAGCTGATCTGAGTGGTCTGTTGCGTGTTGATTTACCATTTGATTAAACTCCTTCATCGTCTCTTCTAATGATAGCTCTTCTTCAGGCTTTGGTTTAGAGCCAATCAGTTCTGTTAGCTCACTTGTTGTCCAAATCCAGTCATCAGCCAGACCAGAGAGGTGCTCGATTTGACCGACAAGCAGCTCACGTATTCCATGTTCGCCAAAGTTTCCCGTGACATCAAGTTGTTTGAGTTCAGCAAACTGAAGACCCAACATTGTAGTCAAGCTATGTTCTAAGTCTGCCTTCGCTAACTGTGATTCATTTTGCGGAGACGTGGTGAGATGCCTTGCAAGTTCTTGAATATAGAGATGATCCTGAGTTTGAATCTCTTGATAGAGCTTGGTGCCATCTTGACGCATCAAAGTGATGAGTTTTCCAAGGGAGAGGGTGTTGGCCTCAGAAAGATATTGAAGTCGCTCCTCATCTGAATATTGACTCAGAAGCTCAGGCTTTTGAATTTTAATCTGCTCTGCAAAATATTGTACTAAATCAAAAGCCATATAATTACTCCATTTTATTAATCTAATAACCTTAAACTTGGTTTTTTCTTAGCGGGTTCAGTTTTTTCTTCATTGTCTGATTTTAAAGCATTTTGCTCACTTTGGGTATGATTGTCATACTCACTTGGATCGAAGAATAAGCCTTGTCCATTTTCACGGGCATAAATGCCAATCACAGCATTAAGTGGGACATAAATATCACGAGATACCCCACCAAAACGTGCAGAGAAGGTAATTGCATCGTTGCTCATATGTAGCGCATGTACGGCATGAGGGACAATGTTTAAGACAATTTGCCCATCTTGAATAAACTGTTCAGGAACGAGAGTATTGGGCTGGGTTGCATCGACCATTAAATGTGGTGTCAATTGGTTATCACAAATCCATTCATAAATGGCGCGAGCTAAATATGGACGAGTCGGCGTAAGGTTTAATTCTTGATCAGACATAATGTTCTCTACGGCTGTTTAAATTCAGATTGATAATGGTTTTTCTCCTGCAGAGTTAAAGACTTTAAAAATGCAGGACGACTAAAAATACGTTGACAATATAAATAGATTGGGCGGCATTGCTGTTTGGGTAAATGCACGCCCATGCTGTTTAAGCGTAGAAAGATAGGCGCAAGCATGCAATCTAAAATACTAAAGCTTTCCGACATGAAATAGGGGAAATGTTGGAACAATGGTGTTAGGGAAATGAGGGTATCTTTCAGTTTTTTTTGTGCTTTCAGCTTTGCTTGTTCATCAAGTGTATCTGGATGGCGCAGCATCATATCAGCAAGCTTTAACCAATCTTGTTCAAAGCGCCAAATATACTGACGCTGTTCCGCACGAGGCATAGGTGCGTCGGCATAGAGCTTGTTTTGACGATAACGATCGTCTAAATATTCAGAGATGATATTGGCATTAAATAGTTTTAAATCATTTTCAATCAACATCGGTAGCTGATTATAAGGGTTTAAGCTGGCGAGATCTTCGTCATCTGCATCACTTAAAACCAAATGGTATTTAATTTGCTTTTCTGCAAGTACATAACGAATCCAATGGGAGCGAAAATCATCTGCATGGCTATACAGCGTAATTCCTTGAAGCGGAGTAGTTTCGACAGACATATTTCAAGAAACTAGGTGAAGTGAATCGGTTAGAATACTAAAAATAGCCAATAAAATCATCTTAACTTTAATATGCTTATACAATCGAACAACTTGGAATAAATCAAAAAGAAGGATAGAAGCATGCAGCTTAGGCTCAGAATCACCCAATCGATTGCAGTTATTATATTAATGACTTGCATCTCAAGTAGTTATGCTCAAAATCAAGATGCAGCCGAACAGGTAGATGTAGCACAGCAGACTGCTGAATATGCAGCTTGTATTGCCGATGAAGCCTGTGATGTCGCTACTTCTGTATCTGAGGATGAGATGTATGGCGGCATTCAGCAAGAATATACAGTAAAAGGCTGTAAGGTCACTGTTTATAATGATGGGCCTGTGAAAATGGTCGATGAGAAAACCGATGAGCCGTGTAATGCACCACTTCCCAAAGATCATCAATTCTCTAAATCTAAAGAAGTACATACATATCAAGAAAATGATTGCATCGTTACCGAACAGATTAGTATGGATGGTGCTGCTGATGCGACAATGGACTGCTCAAAGAGAGGTCGGTAAAATAACATCTAAAACTAGAATTTAATCGATCTATTTGAACGTAAGTAAATAATTTTGAAGAAAAATATAGTATAAAAAAACCTCGGAAAATTCCGAGGTTTTTTGTCCGATTCGGTAAACGAATTAACGTTTAGAGAATTGAGGACGTTTACGAGCTTTACGTAAACCAAGTTTCTTACGTTCAACTTCACGAGCATCACGAGTAACGAAACCAGCTTGACGAAGAGCAGGTTTAAGTGTTTCGTCAGAAGCGATCAACGCACGAGTAATACCGTGACGGATAGCGCCAGCTTGACCACCGATACCACCACCAGCAACAGTGATGTAAAGGTCATACTTTTCAGTAACTTCAAGAAGCTCTAAAGGTTGACGAACAACCATACGAGCAGTTTCACGACCGAAGTATTGCTCAAGAGTACGGTTGTTAATTACGAGCTTGCCTGTACCAGCTGACAAGAAAACACGTGCAGTTGCGGTCTTACGGCGACCTGTACCATAATTAGTAGCCATGTGCTGTATCCCTTAGATGTCCAAAACTTGTGGCTGTTGAGCAGCATGTGGATGCTCTGTACCTGCATACACTTTCATTTTCTTGATCATTGCATAACCAAGAGGACCTTTTGGTAACATACCTTTAACAGCTTTTTCTAAAACTGCTTCAGGTTTGTGAGCGATTAACTTTTCAAAGTTAGTCTCACGGATACCACCAGGGAAGCCAGTGTGGCGATAGTATTTTTTATCAAGTGCTTTTTTACCAGTCACTTGAATTTCTTCAGCATTGATTACAACGATATAATCGCCAGTGTCAACGTGAGGAGTATAAGAAGTCTTGTGCTTACCACGTAGACGACGAGCGATTTCAGTCGCAAGGCGACCTAAAGTTTTGCCAGAAGCATCAACAACGTACCAGTCGTGTTGAACTTCAGCAGGCTTAGCGCTGAGAGTTTTCATTAAACCACTACCTATTATAGTTGGTTTGGACTATGGAATCTGTCCAAACAAAAGGAGACGCGATTCTAAACGAAGTTGCTCAGAATCACAAATGAAAATATAAAATTTCAAGAGCCGTATTTTAAGGTATTTCCCTACATAAAGGAAGAGATCAAAGTTTATTCTTTTTAAAAAACGACAAAAGAGTTCAAACTTTAAAAAATGAGGAAACAGCGATATTGAACTTTATGACTTCACTGAATGAAATGCGGGATCATCACCATAGAACCATTTTAAAATAACGGATAGTACAGGAGTTACGACTCGCAATTTCTTTGCTCATGTTTTATATGTTTGAGGCTTTATTTTTTCTTTGAAAGTCGATGGAATGTGAAAACAGGATAAGTGAGGATTTAAATATAAAAGAATAGGTTCAAGTTGAGTACGGTGAATGCGGAGATACTGGGTGAGACGTTGTATAATAGTCAAAACGCATTTTACTTGAGTTGATCATGTTGCCTTTATATGTGACCAGTGGTGAACCTGCTGGGATTGGTCCAGATATTTGTTTAAGCCTTGCTACTCGTATAGATGAGCGTCCGATCGTGGTCCTTGGTGATATGAACTTGCTACGTACACGTGCAGCATGTTTGGGATTGGACATTGAACTGATTGAATATTCAGGGCGAGAAGCATCATCAAATCAGGGTCAACTTTATGTTGAGCATGTGCCTTTAAGCGAAGCTGTTGTAATGGGTGAGCTCAATCCTGAAAATGCGCCTTATGTCTTAGAGCAGCTACGGCGTTCGGCCGATTATGCTATGTCTGGTAAAAGTGTAGGTGTTGCAACTGCACCTGTACAAAAGTCAGTCATCAATGATGCTGGGATTCACTTTAGTGGACATACCGAATACTACCAAGAGTTTGCTGGTGTTGAACGTGTGGTGATGATGCTCGCAACCAAGACCTTGCGTGTCGCGCTGGCTACTACACATTTACCTTTGAGAGCTGTACCCGATGCGATTACCAAAGAGCGACTGTATCAAGTCATTGATATTTTAATTCAGGACTTAAAAAGCAAATTTAAAAAAGAGCATCCACATATTTTAGTATGTGGCTTAAACCCACATGCAGGGGAGGATGGTTATTTGGGTATGGAAGAAATTGAGGTGATTAACCCCGTGCTGGAAAGCTACCGTGCTCAATGCATAAATATGAGCCTGAGCCTACCTGCTGACACCTTATTCACCCCAGAAAACTTAAAAGATGCCGACGCTGTTTTAGCGATGTATCACGATCAGGGCTTACCTGTGTTAAAATCGCAAGGGTTTGGTGAAGCCATTAATATTACTTTGGGCTTGCCGTTTATTCGTACCTCAGTTGATCATGGCACAGCTCTCTCCCTCGCAGGCACAGGTCTTGCGAAAAGCTCAAGCTTACAGGTCGCTGTTGATTTAGCGTTAGAATTAGCTCGTCACTAATGTTCAGTGATTAACTCACGTTGGAAAATTTTATGTATCAAATTAATGCCTTAAACCCTAAAGATGAAGGGCACCATACGCGGAAGCGTTTTGGGCAAAACTTCTTACATGACCAACGTGTGATTGCCAAGATTGTACGTTCAGTTGCACCACGCTCAGGTGATAACATTGTGGAAATTGGGCCGGGTTTGGCAGCCTTAACCTCTCCGTTGATTGGAGAGTGTGACGCACTCACGGTGGTCGAATTAGACCGTGATTTGGCGGCCGGTTTGCCGGGGCGTGTGCCACATCCTGAACGTTTAACCATTATTGAAACCGATGCACTCAAATACGACTTCACTAATTTATTTGAAGATGGTCGTCCTTTACGTGTTGTGGGGAATTTGCCGTATAACATTTCGACGCCACTTTTGTTTCATCTCTTGGAGTTTGGTGACAAAGTTAAAGACATGCATTTTATGCTACAAAAAGAAGTGGTTGACCGTATTACGGCTTCTCCAAATAGCAAAGAATATGGTCGTTTGTCGGTGATGATTCAGTATTTCTGCAAACCTACGTTCTTGTTTGAAGTACCACCGGGTTCATTTAACCCGCCACCAAAAGTGACTTCTGCGGTGTTTCGTCTAGAGCCGTATGCGGTTAAGCCGATTGTGGCAAAAAATGAAAAAGCCTTAGCACGTTTGGTCTCGCATGTCTTTACTCAGCGCCGTAAAACTTTGCGTAATAGCTTAAAAGGCATGTTGGCTGAAGATGGTTTTGAGCAAGCGGGTGTTGATCCGATGGCGCGTCCAGAGACTTTAACACTGGCTCAATTTGTGGCATTAGCAGATCAAATGGTGGCTTAAGGTGGCAGGCGCAGAGATTCGATACAATTATGTCATTGGTGATGTGCAGGGTTGTTTTGAAGCACTAAAAGCCTTGCTAAAGACCATTCAGTTTGATCCTGACCAAGATTTTATTTGGTTTGCAGGGGATTTGGTTGCCCGTGGTGAAAACTCATTGGGTGCTTTACGCTTTATTAAAAAATTAGTAGAGCGTAATGCGGCTGCAACAGTTTTAGGCAATCATGATTTAACTTTGCTGGCGGCTGCACGTGGCATTAAAGCAATTAAAGACAAAGATAACATTCGTGATGTGATTGATGCGATTGATAGTGATGATTTGATTGATTGGCTACGTAAACAACCCTTGTGTGTGTTTCCAAACGCAACCACGGTTCTGACGCATGCGGGCATTCCAACCAATTGGACAGCAGAACAAACTGCTGCTTTAGCCGCAGAAGTTGAGGCGGTCATTGCAGCGGATGATTTTGATGTTGTCGACGCCTTTTTAAAAGAAATGTATGGCAAAGAGCCCACCTTATGGTCTGATGAACTGACGGGGCATGCGCGTTTACGTTGTATCGTAAATTATTTGACTCGTATGCGTTTAACCGATAGTGCTGGGCGTTTGGAGTTTAGTTTTAAAGACTCACTCAGTGACCCAATGCCAGAAGGGTTCAAACCATGGTTTGAATTCGCTTCACAAGCGGCACAAACCCATAAAGTTGTGTTTGGTCACTGGGCCGCTTTACAAGGTAAAACCATTTCAGACTCGATTCAAAATGTAGATGGCGGTTGTGTTTGGGGGCATCAATTAATGGCCTACCGTTTAGAAGATGAGACCTTATTTGCCGTTGATAATCCAGTTCAATAGCACATGCATTAAAAAGCCACGAAGTTCGTGGCTTTTTTATTCTTAGTCGATTCTTAACCAGGTTTGGTTACGACCTAAAGCAGAAACACCGATGTATGCACGTAGCGAAAGACGCTTTCCTGTGGCATTCAGTTTCATTTTCGCATCATAAAGTTTGCCAGACAGCGGATCAATCACACGACCTTTTTCATAGTTATTGGTGCCGTCGACATGCTTTAAGCCTTTAATAATGTCCATACCCAAAATTGGTTTGTTGGTATATGGCGTAGGGCAATTCACACAAGTTTCTTTTGGCGTATAACCTGGGCGTGGTGTAATTTTTACAATTTTTCCAGTGTAAGTATTATTCGATTCTTTACGAATTTCGATAATGGCTTTTGGTGAGCCTGACTTATCATCAATTTGTTGCCATGTCCCTGTTAAGTCCTGTGCAAATGCTCCCCCGCAAAGCATGGACAATGTTAATCCCGCGATAAAAAACTTACTTTTCATATAAGGTTCTCTATAGTTTCACAAAAAGATATCCAAGACACAGAAAAATAAACAGTTTGCACAAGGCAAACTGTTTTGTGTTTAGATATGAATTAGGCAGTTGCCTTTAAAAATTGAAAAATCATACATGCTTAGCTGAAACTCTTTTATTCATTGAATTTGAAACAATCAGACTAAGTTTGATGCAATGTATGAGTGACTCGGTAGTGGTCTACAAATCTAAAATGAATCGATCAAGTGATTGCGTAGACCAAGTCTGTTCAGTAATAGAACCTAGATTATTCTCGAATCCACGTTTGACTACGACCTAGAGCAGATATACCCACGTATCCTCGCAAGGTTAAGCGTTTGCCATTCGAACTGAGTTTTGCTTTACAGCTATAAATATTACCAGACAGTGGATCAATGATTTTTCCACCCGTGTAATTGGTATCACCGCTGTGTTTCAAACCTTTCATCACATCCATGCCTAAAATAGGCTTATTGGTATACGGCGCAGGGCAATTAATACAAGTTTCTTTTGGTGTATAACCCGGACGAGGCGTCACTTTAACGATCTTAGCGGTATAGGTCCCATTTGATTCTTGGCGAATATCAAGGATGGCTTTTGACGACCCAGTTTTGTCATCAATATTTTTCCAAGTGCCGCTAATATCTTCAGCGAAAGCTGTACTACCTATAACGGTTGTAGCGAATGCGATTGCAAGTGTCAATTTGCTCATGAACAAAATCCTTTTATCATTTAATCAACGACAAACTCATCTTAAGTCGATTTTTTAAACAATACAATTGTTTATGTGAGGAACATATCACATTTTTTGCAAGTATAGAATAAACAACGGTAACCAGATTGCTGTAAATACCGCATTGACAGCCATTCCAAAGGCTGCGTAACGTCCAGCAATACTTCCCCGTTGCCATGCTTGAGCTGTACCGATGGCATGAGCTGCAAGGCCTAGCGCTAAGCCCGATGCTCGTTCGTCATTAATGTGTTTGAGAATCAGTGGTGAAAATGCAGCACCAATCACACCGGATAAAATCACGATTAAAATAGCCAGACTCACAGGGGCTTGCAGCAGTGTTGCAATGTTAATCGCAATTGGCGTTGTGACTGCGCGTGTAGCAAATGCCATAATGGTAGGATCGGACAAATGTAGTAGATAAGCCAGTCCCATCGGTAGTCCGACCGCACTGATACTGGCAAAGACCAAGATGCCCACCACTGCTTTGAGGGGGAGGTCATCATAGCGCATAGCAGCCAATGGAATAGCTAATGCAACCGTCACATAACCGAGCAGATGGTTAAACACTGGATTTACCTGTGCCATATATTGCTCATACGGAATGTTTAACAACAACAGCAGGGCAATCACAAAGCACATGCCAAAAACAATCACTGGAATTTGTGGCAGTTTTTTGTTGAGTGGCTTTGCCAGTAAGTAGGCAACGAGGGTTAGGAAAAAACCGAAAATAATGGGAATCATGTGCACACTCCTAAAGCCATTTCTTAGACATTTTTGCGTAAACCCACAGTGGAATTAGTGTGCTGACAAACAGCACCACCAAAAACATTGGGATTTCACTGCCTAAATGCGTCATCATCAGCAGGGAGCCTGCACTGATCGGTAGAAAAGCAAAGGCACTTTCTTTCATGATTTTATTGTTGGTATCGACCAAACGTGCTGGAATTTTATGAAATTTTCTCCAACCCAAAAGGACGATTAATAAACTAATCAGTCCAATTAAATTGCCCAGTTCAGGATGTCCAAAACGTCCAGTGATCCATACAGCCGCTTCACGAAAGATGATGATCAGGGCAACCGTGCCGATCCATGCTTTCCAATCAACAGTTTTTATCCATTCCATTTTGTTCTGTCATTAAAATTTTACTTATCACGTTTTAACCGATTTAGCTTTTGATTTCAAATTCTTCGAGTTCACGATGAAATTGTTTTGCTTTCAAACCTAAAATTTCATCAATCGGTAAATGTGCTTGTTTAATCAATTGTTCAAGTTTATGTGGTGCAATATACACTTGTAGGTGTAGGTTGCCCTCATCATCATAATTTTCAGATTGAATCACATTTAGGGCGTACAGTTGATTACGTAATTTGCCATAGGCAGGTTTGAGTAAGACGTCAAAGTTTTGAATTTGACCCATCAAACACTCTTGTACCGATTGGCGTAGTAGATCAAATCCTTCGCCTGTATATGCTGAGACATAGACACGCTCAGGTACATTTGGTTCAGCGTAAATGATTTTGGCTTGTTCGCCACTTTGATCGATCTTGTTATACACCCGTAGAATTGGAATATCTGCGCCAATTTCTTTGAGCACTTTTTCAACAGCTTCAATTTGTTCCATATGGTCAGGACTGCTCGAGTCAATCACATGCAACAGCAAACTGGCTTCTAATGTTTCCTCTAGCGTCGCTTTAAACGATTCCACTAAAGCATGCGCAAGATTACGCACAAAACCAACCGTGTCGGCTAGAACCAGCGGACCAATACCATCCCATTCCAAACGTCTTAAGGTTGGATCTAAGGTTGCAAATAGCTGATCTGCGGCATAAACATCAGATTTGGCAAGGGTGTTAAACAGGGTTGATTTACCCGCATTGGTATAACCAACCAAAGAAACGGTTGGAATGGCAGCTTTTTGACGTGCGGCACGCCCTTGGATACGGGTCTGACGGACTTTTTCTAATTTATCTTTAAGTTGTCCAACCCGGACACGGAGTAAACGGCGGTCAGTTTCGAGTTGCGTTTCACCTGGACCACGGAGTCCAATCCCGCCTTTTTGGCTATCGAGGCTAATGCCTGTACCGACCAGTCGAGAAGACAAGTGATCCAATTGAGCCAATTCGACTTGAAGTTTCCCTTCATGGGTACGGGCACGTTGTGCAAAGATATCTAGAATAAGGCGTGTACGGTCAATAACGCGGCACTTGATAATGCGACTCAGATTACGTTCCTGACTGGGTGTCAGGGCATGGTCAATAATCACCAGCGTGGCTTCAAGTTCCTCAACACGAGCAGCAATTTCTTCTGCTTTGCCTGAACCAATGAAATATTTAGCATCGGGTTTGAATCTTTGAGCGTGAATATGCTCCAGAATTTCTGCACCTGCCGACTTAGCAAGCAAACGAAATTCTTCTGCATCAAGGTCTTCCAGAATATGGATGGCAACACTGACTAAAATGGTTTTTTCGCCACCTTGCTTCTGCTCAAAATATTCCACTAAATTCGATCTCACATTGAAAACTCTAGTGTAGATGAATTTGTTGAGATTGAGCGAAATAGTTATGCTGTTGCCTTACATTGAGCGAAATAAGTGAACCAAAAGCAGCAAGGTGCCAAAGTATAAAATACTGAGCCCTATAATAAATTTCAGTGCCTGAACAGGATTTAACGGCGGAGCTGGAGGATTCATTTGATCGTTCATGTGCGCACCATGTTTTGGTATTTCGATTGATTTATTTTAATTAATTTGTTTAAACGATTAAAATTGAAAATAATCATCTGGGCCTTCGGTTTTTATGATCAATGCAAGTTAGTTAAGATCAGTATAGAATGAGCCGAAATCAATGATTAAATGTTGAATGAAGCTGTGCCAAGTGAACCGTCTATGCAATCGAATACTGAAATAAAAACAACATCAATAAAAGGTGTCTCTAAGCTTTTTCTGTATGGTAAAAAGCTGGCTTCAGGGCTTGGCGCCGTGTCCGAAGGTTTTTATTTGGTCTATCGACATGGCTTGTATAAAGACATTAACAATCCACAAAATACCCGTTACGTGCAGTATTTCTGTCGTCGACTGTGCAAGGTTTTTAACATTGATGTGCATGTCCACGGGGATATTCCACGTAAGCCTGCACTTTGGGTCAGCAATCATATTTCGTGGTTAGATGTAGCAGTTTTAGGTTCAGGCGCACGAGTTTTCTTTTTGGCCAAGGCTGAAATTGAAAAATGGCCTGTGTTTGGCAAATTAGCAAAAAGTGGTGGAACCTTGTTTATTCAACGTGGTTCAGGCGATTCCATCAAAATTCGAGAGCAAATTACAGCGTTTTTAAAACAAGATATTCCTGTGTTGTTTTTCCCAGAAGCGACCACGACCGATGGTTCTAAAGTGAAAAAAGTTCATGGACGTATATTAGGCGCAGCAATTGAGGCCCAGCGTGATGTGCAAATTTGTTTGATTTGCTATGTGAATCAACAAGGCGGACTTGACCAAGTCTCTCCGTTTATCGGTAACATTAGTTTTGCCGAGCATGTTAAAAAAGTACTAGAAATGCCACAAGTGACGGCACATTTAGTTGCGCTCCCGGCCATTTGTACCGCAGGACATACGGTTGAGAGTTTAACTGCATTGGTCCAACAAAAAATGGTGCAAGGTTTGGCTGATTTACATCAGAAAGTTTTGAAGTCCCAGCCCAACATGCAACAAGCTTGAAGGCTTACATAAAGCCTTCAATCGGGAGCCAAGAGACGACTTTGAGACCAGCACGTTTGAACCAATTCATTTTGGGTTCAGTGGTATAGGTTTTGGTAGAGCCATCAGCTTGTTTGATTTGCCAGTTAATGTTTTTATTTGCATCTAGGACCAGCTTATAGGCATATTTACTGAGGTTTTGGTCCATGGTGTAGTGTACCGCTTTGGCCAGCGGCGGACTGTTCAGTAAAACCCCAATTTCTGTATTTAGGTTGGCAGAGCGGGGATCAAAATTAAATGAACCAATAAAAACCTGTTTCTCATCAATGGCCATGAGTTTGGCATGCAGACTCGAGCGGCTTAATCCTTTGATGCTGACTTTGGCTTTTTTCGAAATTTCTTCATTGTTTTCGTTTAGGGCTTCGGCCGCAGGCGTGGCTAAAAACTCATAGAGTTGAACACCACTTTCCAGCAAGTCTTCACGATATTTTCCATAGAAGGCATGGACCAACGGCACATCATTGGCTTTAAATGAGTTGGTCAGTACGCGAACTTGAATGTCACTTTGAGCGAGGTTTGCCAGATGTTTTTTGCCTTTACGTTCAGGCACAAAATAGGCCGAAATAATGTCGATGCTTTCCATTGGCTTTTCTAAATGGGTTTGCAACTGGAAGTTTAAATGTTCTTCTTTTTTCGCACGAGACTTGGTTTTGCTTGGCGAGTCTTTCACCACTTCGGCTTTGACCCAATCGAACTGGATACTATCATTTAGCCAGTGTTCAAAGGCCTGCGAACGATTGGCCAGATCCAAATAATTTTGTACGGTCACTTCCTGATAGTGCTGCTCTAACTGGGTTTTTAAACCTTCATAACGCAAGCTGTAATGGTTAGCGTTGACAATTTGACGCACTGGAAAGGCATAGTCGTCATTCCAGTATTCATCGAAGGAATGCACAATTTCATCTGAGGCAGAGCCGACCAACATCACATCAACATCAGAAAATTGATAACTGTCGCTGACGTTATAATATTGATTGCTCATGTTACGCCCACCAATCAACGAAATTTGATTATCGGCAATGAAGCTTTTGTTGTGCATACGACGGTTGATGCGTTTTAGATTTAAGACCATATCCATCGCACGATAGTGACGGAAGCGGTAGGGGTTATACAGTTTGATATCAATATTGGCGTGTTGATCGAGCGCCAAATAAATGCCTTCCATTTTCTTGGCATTGTTATCATCGATTAGTAATCGAACCTTCACCCCGCGATCAGCGGCTTTCAAAATAGAATAAAGCGCTAAAGAACCAATACGATCGTTGTCCCAAATATAGTATTGTAGATCTAAGGTCTTTTCTGCCTTATCAATAAGATGGATACGCGCGGCCAATGCTTCGAGTGGATTATAGAGAATATGGAAACCTGTAAGGCCTGGATTTTGTTCACGTAAAGGCAGTACGATTTTGCCTAAACTGGTTTGATCGGTTGGCAAATCAAAGGCATAGACGGGCGTCTGTGGGATCTGTTTGGGTAAGGTATTACACGCTGGGACAGTCAAAACCATACAGCTCAACAACAACAGTTTGGCACCTTGCTGAGTCGAAGATGAGCGGAATAAAGTTTGTTTCGCTAAGCCGTGAGGTTTTTCCATCGTCATAAAGTCTATAAATTTGGTTTGAGTATAATTCTGAGCTGTGAAAAGATAAACAGAAGATTATGTGTTCTTGATGAACAATTTGTGAGTAAAAGTCTATGATGAATATACACTCCGTCGTGTTCTATTTTTATATTGCGATGGCCTTGCTTGCGGGGTGGGCGGTGTATCAGGCATGGATCAGTCAAACCAATACGGAGACTATTCATCCGTTTAAGGCCTTTGTGCATTTGTTGGCTTTTTATCTCTCTTATTTACTCATTCCTTTGTTTTTCTTTAGCTTATATGCAGGTTTTCAGGGTTATTATTCATGGCATGAAGCTATTTTTGTGTTTTTGGTCAGTGGTGTGCTGTGTTATGCACGTTTCATTGAACCGCATTTTGTACATGTCAAAACTACTCAATATCAAATCCAAGAAGATTATAAATTACTTAAACCCGTTCGGATTGCGTTAATTGCCGATCTACACATTGGTCTATTTTCAGGGCATGAGCGACAACTGAAAACCATCGTCAAACGACTGAATGAACAAAAACCTGATTTGGTGGTGGTTGCAGGGGACTGGACTTATGAACCTGAAAATACACTGGCAGAAGAATTAGAAGTATTGCAAGAAATTAATGCGCCAGTCTATTCGGTCAATGGCAATCATGATGAACAATATCCAGGCCCGCCGATTCAAAATTTGTTAAGACATGCTTTGAAGGTGAATAATGTGATTGATATTGAAGGTCAGATTGTTGAATTTGAAGAGTTTCGTCTGATTGGAGTCGGGGATTTGTGGGCAGGCAAGGCGGATATGCGTTTTATGCCGCATTTACCGCAGGACAAACCGTGGGTCATCCTATCGCACAATCCAGACACGATCGATATGGTACCCGCTTTACCTAGCCGTCCTTTAATGCTTTCAGGTCATACGCATGGTGGTCAAGTTGAACTGCCATGGCTCACAGACTATGTAATGAAAAAAGTGTCTATATTAGGACACAAAAAAGGCTTGTACCGACATGAACATGCGGATGTGTTTGTTACGGTTGGAACAGGCATGGTGGGTGTGCCGTTTCGTTTTCGTGTACCACCGACGATCGATATTATTGAACTGATTTAAGTTGGGTTTAGAACCAATAAAAAATAAAGCTTAAAACCAAAATGACCACAGCCAAGACGATCCAAAGGTTGTGATTTTTTGTATGAAGCGCTTGTAGGTCTTGTATTGCATCGAGGTTATTCACTGCTGTGCTATGCGGGCTTTGTGGCTGCTGTTGTGTAAAGCCCCGTCCTTCAGACACAAGGGAGCTGTGGTGTCTTAATTCAGCGGTTGATATGCGTTGCTGTTGATGTCGTTTATGGCGATACATGCTTTTTAGCGCAGCATCATGCCGCTTCGTGAGTTCAGTCACGATCTCTTGTGCATCATCGTATTGAAAAGCGGTATGTGTGGCGATGTATTGAATGGCTTGAATAATTTTATTTTCTTCAACTAATACGATGACATCAAGGAGTTGTTCATTGGTGAGTTGTTGTATTTTTTCATCCATTTTTCGGTCCTATTCATCTGTATCTCTCTCTATTTTTGAAGTAAAACTACAGATTTTAAATATGGTTTTTGTAGCGTTTGTTAAAGCATTGGTATAAAAAAACCAGCATCATTGTGCTGGTTTTTAGACATCAAATTCAGGGTTAAATTTGATTGTTTACATCATCATTTTTGGTTTCACGAATCATTAAGAACGCACATAATGACAGAAGCGATGCCGCCGTGAGGTAGTAACCCACTGCGTGTAAACCGTAGGTGGTTGCAAGTTTGGTGGCAATGAGAGGCGCAAATGATGCTCCAAAGATCCCCGCAAGGTTAAAGGTCAGCGCTGAACCTGTATAGCGAACAGATATTGGAAAAATTTCAGAGAGCACGGTACCAATCGGTCCATAGGTTAAACCCATGATGGATAAACCAATACACAGGAACAAGAACACAACAAGGGTATTGCCTGATTCCAACATGCTTGAGAATACTAAACCAAATAATGCCGCAGCAATACAGACTGCAATAGAGGTGGTTTTACGACCAAATTTTTCCGCAAAAACCGCCGACAAGGGGATGAATGCAGCAAAGCAGAGGGTTGCGACCAGTTGAAGTTGTAAGAACTGTTCACGGGTGTAACCGAGCTGTTTGGTACCCCATTGTAAAGCGAATACGGTTGTGAGGTAGAACACCACAAAAGTGCAGATGGCTGCAATGGTACCTAAAATCAACATGCCCCAGTGCTTGGTGATCACTTCTTTAAATGGAATGTTAACTTCTTTTTGCTTGTCTAAAACTTTCTGGAACGCGGGGGTTTCATGGAGTTGTAAACGAATCCACAGACCTACAATCACCAGTAAAGCACTTGAGATAAAGGGAATACGCCAGCCCCAAGTCATGAACGCTTCTTCAGTCATAAAATGACCCAGCGTTAAGAATGAACCAGTTGCTAAGATAAAGCCAATCGGCGCGCCCAGTTGGGGAAACATGCCATACCAAGCACGTTTACCTTCAGGTGCATTTTCCGTGGCAAGCAATACAGCACCCGACCATTCACCACCTAAGCCGAGTCCTTGACCTAAACGACACAGCGCAAGCAGTAATGGCGCGGCAATTCCAATTTGTGCATAGGTGGGTAATAAGCCGATACACACGGTTGAAAGTCCCATGGTCAGCAAAGCTGCAACCAAGGTCGCCTTTCGGCCGATACGATCACCTAAATGTCCAAACAGTGCAGCACCAATCGGGCGTGCAATAAAGGCAATCGCAAAGGTTGCTAATGACTGAATTGTAGCGGTCATCGGGTCGGTACTTGCTGGAAAGAACAAATACGGAAAAATGATGACTGCAGCAGTCGCATAAATATAAAAATCGAAGAATTCGATTGTGGTACCTACGAGACTGGCTGTAAGTACGCGAAATTTTGAGTTTACAGGCTGCTGTTGTTCTGCAACAGCAGTATTTAATGACGCCATGGTAGACCTTACACTTAAAAAATAGTCGAACTGAGTTTTAAAAGCGTCATCTTTTTAAAAAAGGCGTAATTTTTTAAAAAAATACGAATGTTCCTCGGGCAGACTACGGAATTAGGGTTACTAAAAAATGTAGTGTGCGCGGGTTATATGACGTAAAGATAGATGGACAGGAAATGTGATCCTGCACCAATCAATACAAAAATATGCCAGATAGCGTGCGTATATCTTACCTTTTTTAGCGCATAAAACAATGCACCGATGGTATAGGAAAGTCCACCAATGATTAAAAAAGTCAAAGCTGGTTTAGATAAAAAGCGTTGCATATCATCCATTACCAGTACAGCCAGCCAACCCATAAGCAGATAAGCAATCAGTGAAACTTTTTCAAAGCGATGAATGAAAACTAACTTGAATAGTGTACCAATGAGTGCAATCACCCAAAGTGCAATGAGTAGGTAATGGGCTTTTTGCGTGGGCAGTGCGATAGACAAAAATGGAGTGTAGGTTCCCGCAATCAGATAATAAATGGCAGTGTGATCTAATTTTTTATACCAGCCGCGACGCTCTGGAGATTCCGCAAAATGATACAAGCTTGATGCGGCAAATAATAAAAATAGGCTCAAAGCATAGACCCATAGCCCGATCCACTGCGCTGTTTCTAAGTAAGACCCTTTGATAATCAATAAAATACCTGCTATGAGTGCAAGAGCTGCACCAATAGCATGGCTAATGAAATTGATTCTTTCTTCAGCAGGATCGTAGTTGACAACAGGGTGAGTGCTCATAAGTCGTGTGCATTTTTATAAAATATACAACTGTATCGTAATTCAAATTTGCATTTAGTGTAAGACGCTTTAAAATTTAATCGCAATTCTTTTTTTTGGTTTCTATTATGACCGTTTCGGTATCGTCCTCTGCGCAAGAGCAGCAATTCCTTCAAGCCTTCCAGCAAGCGCTTGAATCTCAAAGTTTTGATCGGATGATTCTGAGTCAATATCAGGGTGAACTAGAGAAACTCGAGAAGATGACTTTTCGGGTGGTGATGTTGCAAGGACAGCCTGTATTGAGCTGTTTATATCGTTATAAAACCCAAGACGTCACCAAAAACTATTCATTAGACACAGCACTTGATACGGTAACTGCACTTTTGGCGCAGTGTAAACAAGCCAATTTGATGACAACTGAACAAGAGTTGCAACTGAAGAAGAACAAGAAGAAAGCCATGCTGACGCAAAGTAAAAATAAAACGGTAACCAAAGCTGTTGAGCAGCAAGGTCATGACCGTGTCAAACAGCGTTTTGTCGATCAAGACAGTTATTTCTTACAGCCGCTTGGTATTACCGATGCAAAAGCGCACATCATTCCCAGTATGGCGCGTAAGTGGAAGCAGATTAATAAGTTTGTCGAAATTTTCTCAGGAGCACTAAGTCATATTCAGCTGCCTGAACAACTGCGCGTGGTCGATTTTGGCTCAGGAAAGGGCTACTTAACCTTTGCTTTGTATGATTATTTGCTGAAGCAAGGACTGAATCCTTTTGTGACTGGGGTGGAGCTAAACAGCAAGATGGTACAATTCTGTCAGGAGGTTGCGAACAAGTCAGATTTTCAGCAACTTGATTTTTTTCAGGGTGATGTTCGGACGTACCAACCTGAACGCCTCGATGTGATGATTGCGTTGCATGCATGTGATGTCGCGACGGACTTTGCGATTCATACCGGCATTCGTTTAAATGCTGAAATGATCATGTGTGCGCCGTGTTGTCATAAAGAATTACGTCCACAGCTGAAAGCTCCACTCGTGTTGCAACCGATGTTGCAGTTTGGCATTCATGCAGGACAGCAAGCTGAAATGCTGACGGATACTATTCGTGCCTTATTACTCAAAGCCTATGGCTATGAAACCAAAGTGTTTGAGTTTGTAGCACTTGAGCATACCAGTAAGAATAAAATGATTTTGGCAACCAAGCGTAAGGATTATCAAGCGCCAGATGTTGCAGTCTTGGCACAAATTCAAGCCTTGAAAGAGATGTATGGTATTCAAAAACACTCACTGGAATTGCTATTGAATAATCAATGGGATCAGCAAGATGTAGGCTGTAAATGCTGATCTGAACATCACTTTTTAGTGCAATGACCAATATAGAGATGATTTATAGGGAAATGAAAATGCCAAGCTTGAGAATTACGCACGGAACATGGGAAGAGTTGCAACAGGCTGCGAAAATGATTCGTGAACAGGTCTTTATTCAAGAGCAAAACATTGCTGCTGAAGATGAATGGGATGAGCAAGATGAAATCGCAGTTCATTTTGTGGTCTATGAACAAGATCAAGCCATCGCCACCGCACGACTTTTGCAAAATCATAGTATTGGACGTGTTGCAGTTTTAAAGTCACATCGTGGTTTGGGCGTAGGCAAAGTTCTGATGCAGGCGGTGATTGCATATGCTCAACAGCAACAGCATCCATTTTTAGTCTTATCCTCTCAAGTACATGCGCAAGCGTTTTATCAGGCTTTGGGCTTTACGCAAGAGGGTGAGGAGTATTTGGATTGTGGTATTCCACATATCCATATGCGTTTATCATCCATAAAAAAGCCCTGATCTTTCAGGGCTTTTTTTATTAGTCACAGCATATTAGTGACCATGTTCAGATGACATTTTCGCGTGTTCATCGGCATTCATACTGTGCTCATCAGCGGTTGCATGTTCTGTGGTATCTTCAGAAGCTGCTTGAGCTCTTGCTTCACGTGCTTCTTTATCCGCTTGTGCTTTGGCCATGGCTTCTTCAGACATCGCAGGCGCATTTTTAAAAGCATGTTGCTGAGAGTTTTGCTGCATTTGCTGACTTGGCATATAGTCAGGCTCATTGGTGATCGCAAGGTAGAAGATACCTAAGAAAATTCCACTTAAAATGAAAGCAATAATCAGTGCTTTCCAACCCCATGGTGATTTTTCAGGAGAAGTATTGTCAGTCATGTGCAACAGCCCAATTGAATAAAAATAAATCTAAAACTATGTAACTTTATAACACAAAAAACTGCATCGGGCTTGAAAAGAATGCACTAAAATAAGTCAAAATTAGATGCTGAATCAGCAGGTTAATTTTGTTGTGTGCTGCGAGCGCAAAAAAGGGATCTGCTGATCCCTTTTTTAAGATTGAAGTTTTAGCGAATCTGACCCGATGGCACTGATTCAACCAGACGTTGTGGTGCCTTAAAACGCTCACCGTATTTCGCTTCAAGTTCATTGGCACGTTGTACAGCTTGGTCTAAACCATATTGATTTAAAAACTGAATCGCTCCACCTGTCCACGGCGCAAAACCAATCCCAAAGATCGAACCGATATTGGCGTCAATTACAGACTCAAGAACATTTTCTTCATAACAACGTAAAGTATCTAGTGATTGTACAAACAGGAAGCGGTCTATCATTTCTTGTTCAGAAATATCTACATCTTGCTTCCAATGGTTCAAACCCTCCCAAAGATGTTTTTTACCACCTTCTGGATAATCATAGAAACCTGCACCAGCAGCTTTACCTTTACGGTCAAAAGTATGAATCATGGTTTGAATCACATCATCTGCACCTGAACGAGGTAAATCTTTACCTTCAGCCTGAAGCGCCTTACGTGTTTCATTGGCAACATGTTCAGAAAGTGTTAATGCAACTTCATCTTGAATGGCTAATGGGCCAACTGGCATACCTGCTTTGAGTGCTGCCATTTCAATACGAGCTGGATGTACACCTTCATGCAGTAAACGTAAACCTTCTTGAACAAAAGTACCAAATACACGACTGGTGAAGAAGCCACGGCTATCATTCACAACAATCGGAATTTTGCCAATTTGCTGTACATAATCATATGCTTTTGCCAAAGTTTCAGCAGAGGTATTTTTACCTTTAATGATTTCAACCAATTGCATTTTATCGACTGGGCTAAAGAAATGCAGACCAATGAAGTTTGCTTGATCTTTCGATGCATTTGCCAAACCAGTAATTGGTAATGTCGAAGTATTTGAAGCCATCACACCACCTTCTACAAGGAATGCTTCGGCTTCTTGAGTGACTTTCGCTTTGAGTTCTTGATTTTCAAATACAGCTTCGATAATTAAATCACAGCCTTTTAAATCTTCCGCAGATGCTGTAGCTGTAATTAAACTTAAAACCTGATCACGTTTTTCAGCCGTCATACGACCTTGGGAGACCTTTTTATCCAGTAATTTTTGGCTATAGGCTTTACCTTTTTCTGCATTTTCTACAGAAACATCTTTCAGTACAACGGGAACCCCTTTAATTGCTGTTGAATAAGCAATGCCTGCACCCATCATCCCTGCACCAAGCACACCAACTTTGGTCGCTTGCCATTTTTCAACATCTTTAGGACGGCTTGCCCCTGCTTTAATGGCATTCATCCCATGCCAAAAAGTACCGATCATATTTTTTGAAATTTGACCTGTCGCAAGATAGGTAAAATAACGAGATTCAATGGTTAGTGCCGTATCCACATTGACTTGTGCACCTTCAACCGCAGCCGCCATGATCGCTTCAGGTGCAGGATAGCAACCTTTAGTTTTATCACGGAGCATCGCTGGAGCAATTGCCAGCATTTGCGCAACCGCAGGTGTTTTAGGATCACCACCCGGAATTTTATAACCTTTTACATCAAACGGTTGTTGTGATTTCGGATTGGCTTTTACCCAAGCAATCGCCTTATCCATCAACTCTTCAGCTGTTTCAGCAGTATCTTGAATTAAGCCGAGAGATTTTGCTTTATCTACACCAAACTGCTTACCTTCCATTAAGAATGGAAAAGCATTTTGCAGACCTAAAAGACGTACCATGCGCACGATACCACCACCACCTGGCAGTAGACCTAAAGTTACTTCTGGAAGTCCAAATTTAGTTTTAGGATCATTCAATGCAATACGTGCATGACAGCCTAAAGCGATTTCCCAACCACCACCTAAAGCCGTACCGTTCAATGCTGCAACAACAGGAACACCTAAAGTTTCGATATAACGGAACTCTGCTTTCATTTTCTGAATCATTTCAAAAAAAGGTGTGGCATCTTCCAAACGTGCTTGGATTAATTCATCCAAATCACCGCCTGCAAAAAAGGTTTTCTTCGCTGAACGGAGAATAATCCCAGTAATCGATGTTTCAGATTTCAGTTTAGAAACAACATTTTCCAAAGCCACACGGAAATCTGCATTCATGGTGTTTGCAGATTGGTTTGGAGAATCTAAAGTCAGAATAATAATGCCATCGTCATTTTTTAAATATTGAATTGCGCTCATAAAGTTTTTATCCAAATGATTTTTTGAACTTGGAATGTATACTTCTGCATAATTGTATGAATATTCAGCATCGCAGAGTCATTCCAAATTTATTTTAATTTCGGGTTTAACCTTCGGTTCGACCTACTTTTGTTTCGTCAAAAGTAGGCAAAACCATTGTCATACGCAAAACCTGTTTTAATGACTATTCCTATCGAAAGGATTGCAAAAACATTAGATTCAAAAAATGGGTAGGTTGCGTATGACTGATTTGTGTATCAAATGCTCAATAAAATTTAGGTGGTTATACCAACTCAATAATGGTCGCAATACCCATGCCACCACCCACACATAATGTTGCCAAGCCACGCTTTTTGCCTTGACGTTCTAATTCATCCAGTAAAGTTCCGAGAATCATCGCACCTGTCGCACCCAATGGATGCCCCATTGCAATTGCGCCACCATTCACATTGACTTTCTCAGCAGGAACTTTTAATTCCGTCATAAAACGCATCACCACTGATGCAAATGCTTCATTGACTTCCAATAGATCAATATCGTCAATCGTTAAGCCTGCTTTTGCCAATGCTTTACGAGCAGCAGGTGCAGGCCCTGTCAGCATAATGGTTGGATCTGAACCCACCAATGCGGTCGCCAATACTTTGGCACGTGGTTTTAAACCTTGTTCTTTGACCGCTTTCTCGGAAGCAAGTAATACAAGTGCCGCACCATCGACAATACCCGATGAGTTTCCTGCATGATGCACATGGTTAATTTTTTGCGCTTCTGGATATTGTTGTAATGCAATCGCATCAAAACCCATTGCACCCATCATTTCAAAACTTGGATTGAGTTTTGCTAAACCATCTGCTGTTGTTGACGGTTTGATAAATTCATCTTGATCTAAAATGGTCACGCCGGCTTTGTCTTTAATAGCAACCACTGATTGATTGAAATAACCCGCAGCTTGTGCAGCTGCTGCTTTGCGTTGCGAATTTGCTGCAAATGCGTCGACATCTGAACGGGTATAACCATCCAATGTTGCAATTAAATCTGCGCCAATCCCTTGCGGAACAAAGTGTGATTTTAAATTTGTTTCAGGGTCTAATGCCCATGGCCCACCATCTGAACCCATTGCAATACGTGACATCGACTCGACACCACCTGCAACAACCACATCTTCCCAACCTGAACGTACTTTTTGTGCAGCCATATTGACAGCTTCAAGACCTGAAGCACAGAAACGGTTGATTTGCACACCGGCAACATCATTATCCCACCCTGCCGCAATTGCAGCAGTTTTAGCAATATCACCACCTTGGTCTGCAATAGGCGTGACACACCCCAAGACAATATCGTCTACTTTAGACGTATCTAAGTGATGACGATCTTTGAGTTCATTCAATAATGTTGTCAGTAAAGTAATCGGCTTCACTTCATGCAATGAACCATCTTTCTTTCCTTTTCCGCGTGGTGTGCGAATGGCGTCAATAATATAAGCCTCGCTCATAGCTGTTCCTTTTTATGACTTTTAAGTTGTTATGTATTTCGAGTGTACAAATTAATGGCTGTGTTGCAATGACTAGAACGGGTCAGGTCAGATGAGTCTTTTTGCCAATAGACTGAAGAGTTGAGCATAAAAAAACCCAAGATCGAAATCTTGGGTTTAGCAATGTGCCGAACCGTCGTTAAACTAGAAAATTAGTGATAGCCGTGTAGTTGGCGATATAAACCGGGTGTGACCCCAGTCCACTTTTTAAATGCACGGTGGAAGGTACTGGTTTCACTAAAGCCCACTTGTTGTGCCACATCTTCTAAAGTCAAACCTGGGTTCAATAGTAGGTGGATCGCGGCATCACGACGTAATGCATCTTTCACGCCTTGGTAACTTTTACCTTCAGCGGCTAAGCGGCGACGCAACGTTTGTGGAGATAAATACAGCATAGAAGCCACATCATTCAGAGTTGGCATTTCCTCACCAATTTGGCTCTTCAATACATCACGAATACGTGAAGTGAGTGAGTTGGTGTTTTTAAATTTCACCAACAACTGTGCAGGCGCGGCTTTTAAAAACTCTTCTAACGTTTCTTCATTTTGACGAATTGGTAAGTCCAAATAATCTGCCGCAAAAGTGATTTCGGTACGCGGCATGTCGAACTGCATCACAGGTGCGAAGAACAGGGCATCATACTCATCTGCATGAGTCGGACGTTCATAACCAAAGTGCACACGTTCCAGCGGTAAACGACGTTCAATCAACCAAGACGCGAGACCATGCCAAATCATCAGCATACTTTCGGTAATGAAGTGATCTGGGTCCATCGATTTCGGAATCTGAGGAACAAGACGAGCTTCATGCTTGTCGCGCTCTAATGTCACCGACCACTCATCACCAAACAATTTATAAAACTGTGACGACAGTTCTAAAGCATCACCTAAGGTTTTGGCATGAATAATCAGCTGACACATGATGGCAAACGTACCTAAACGGCGTGGTTGCTTATCGAAGCCAACATGTTCGTCTTGGGTCACCATCCATAACATTTTAACGAAGCGAGTATATTGTTCTGGAGAAATACGGGCTTTAGGTTGACGCAGTAGTTCTGCCTCAATCCCTACGTGAGAAAGTAATGTTTCGACATCCATGCCGAGACGTTTTACGCCAGTTAAAGCCGCATTGACGAAATGGATACTAATGGTATCGCGGCTCATATTTAATCCTTCAGTCTCTTTTATATTCACTTGCGTTTGACCTAAATGACGCTAAAAAAAGTATTTTAGGCAATTTACACTAAAGTTTTTTGCCTTTTTACATGTTAAATTGCCGAAATGATCAAGGTAAATGGCTGAACATGACATTGTTTTGTTGCTTTTATATTTCTAAAATAGCTAAAAAATCAACATAAAAAGAGAAAATAAACATGGATATGGCATTGAAAGGATTGAAAGTTCTCGATTTTTCTACACTTTTACCTGGACCTTTTGCAACAATGTACTTAGCAGACCTAGGTGCAGAAGTGATCCACATCGAGTCTCCAACCCGCCCCGATCTGATCCGTTTAATGCCACCTTATGCCAATGGACAGGCCACTGCACATAGTTATCTCAACCGAAATAAACATGCTGTCGCTCTTGATTTGAAAGATCCTGCCAATATTGAACTGATCAAATCGAAAATTTCAGACTATGACATTGTGATTGAACAATTCCGTCCAGGCGTGATGCAAAGATTGGGACTCGATTATCAGATCTTATCTGAAATTAATCCGCGCTTGATCTATTGTTCCATTACGGGTTATGGGCAAACAGGAGGGTATCAAAATAAAGCAGGACACGATATCAACTATGTGGCTTTGTCAGGTATCGCGGGACATAGTGGCCGACAGCACAGTGGACCACCACCAATGGGGATTCAAATTGCGGATATTGCAGGCGGCTCTTTGCATAGTGTGATTGGAATTTTAGCCGCAGTAATTGAAAGACAGCGGAGTGGTTTGGGACAGTATATTGATATTTCCATGACCGACTGTGTGGTGGGACTCAGTAGTATGGCCGCAGCTGCGAGCTTAGCAGGGCAGGAAAAACAAGGGCCCGAGCAAAGCTATCTCAATGGTGCGACTTTTTATGACTATTATGAAACGCAAGATGGGCGTTATTTATCGATTGGGAGTTTAGAGCCACAGTTTTTATATGGGTTGGCCCAGATTTTAGAATTGCCGATTGTGGCTGAAAAAGGAGCCTCACTGGCAACCGAAGACCGTCAGGTGGTGAAACAAGCAATAAAAGACAAAATTAAAACCCAAGATTTTGCCACGTGGAATGCAATTTTTCAGCAGCAAGATGTCTGCGTTGAGCCTGTATTTAAGTTGGATGAAGCACTCGATTCGCAGTTGGCCAAAGATCGTGCATGGGTGGTTTCTGTACCTTTACAAGAGGGGAGTACAAAAAGCGAACAACAATTAGCTTGTCCAATTAAGTTTTCACGTTCAAAAATAAGATATGAATTTATAGGCAAACCACTTGGTTTTGATTCTTTGTGAATATCATATAGCGATAATTTGAATAGATTTAAAACAACAAAACGTCATAAAATGGGTTTTTATACAAATAAAGCGTATCATATCGATTAGTTGTAATTTTGTAAGAAAGGTCACCAATTATGAATAAATGTAAAAGAAGTTGGTGTTTTAACCTCAGTCTCTTAGCGCTCAGTTGCTGCTTTCAAAGTGTGTATGCTGCAAATGCCTTTGAGGCAGAAAGCCCTTGGATGCTGGGTGACTGGAATGGTCAGCGCAGTGCATTGCAGCAAAAAGGCTACGACTTTAGCTTTGGCTATACGGGTGAAATGGCAACGTTGCTCGATGCCTCACATTCTTCAAGTCATGGTACCGAATATGCAGACCAGTTTGCATTCGGTACGCACTTCGATTTAGACAAGATTTTGGGCTGGCAGGATACTGAGGCTCAAATCACCATTACCCAACGCAATGGGCGTTCACTTTCTCAAACATCCGATGCTTTAGATGGACATCTAAGTTCCACTCAAGAAGTGTGGGGACGTGGACAAACGTGGCGTTTAACGGATTTGTGGATTAAGAAAAAGTTCATGGATCAAAAGTTAGACATCAAAGTCGGTCGTTTTGGTGAAGGTGAAGACTTCAACAGTTTCGACTGTGATTTCCAAAACCTTGCGCTCTGTGGCTCTCAAGTTGGTAACTGGGTCGGTGACCAGTGGTACAACTGGCCTGTCAGCCAATGGGCTGCACGAGTCAAATATAACCTTCGGCCAGACCTGTATGCACAAGTCGGGGTGTATGAATATAACCCTGAAAACTTAGAACGTGGCAAAGGCTGGAACTTAAGTACCGATGGTTCGCATGGTGCCATTATTCCTGCTGAAGTGGTGTGGCAACCTGCTGTAGGTATAAATAAGTTACCTGGCGAATATCGTGCGGGTTATTACTACAGTTCGGCAGATGCCACAGACATTCAAAACCCACAGCAAACCTCACATAAACAAGGCGGCTGGGTGGTTGCCAAGCAGCAACTCACAGCACATCACGGTGATGCCGCGCGCGGTTTAACAGGTTTTGTGAATCTCACGCTAAATGATTCAGATACCAATAAGATTCGTGACATGCAGAACATTGGTTTGGTCTATAAAGGCGCTTTTGATACCCGCCCTCAAGATGAAATCGCGATTGGCCTAGCCCGTATTAATATCAATGATGATGTCAATGACGCGAATATTGTCAATAACAGCGTCAAAGCCCGTTTACAAAGTGAAGAGTATGATGCCGAGATTTACTACGGTATACATGCAGCTAACTGGTTAACCATTCGTCCCAATATCCAATATATCCGCCATGTAGGCGCGTATAAAAATGGTGAAAATGCATGGGTCGGCGGAATTAAATTCCAGACCGCATTTTAGTTTCTAGATCGATAAGTATTTGTCCAACAAGGTTGATAAATACTTTTTACGGTTGTTTAAAGCATAAAACTGTTCGAAATAAGTCGTTTGGACAGATACTTAAAATCTAAAAACTGTCTAGGTGCTCATATCGATATTAAAACGATATGAGCTTTTAACAGAATCTAAGAAAAAGGTGGTCAATATGAGTACTCCGTCTTCAGGTTCAGGGCTTAAAACTTTTACAGCTGTGATTGCTGTAATCTTTGGTTTAGTCCTGCTGATAGGAGGGGTTTATCTTGCAGTACTTGGTGGGTCTTGGTACTACATCATTGCAGGTTTACTCTTCATCGCGACTGCAGTTCTACTGCAAAAATTAAAAAGTACGGCATTAATCGTTTATGCGTTGCTGGTCTTGGGTACGGTGGTTTGGGGCTTATGGGAAGTGGGTTCAGACTTCTTTGCCTTGGCACCACGTTTAGATATCCTTGGTTTATTTGGCTTATGGCTACTCATTCCAGCGGTTACACGCGGTTTTGACAACGCTAAAAGTGCAAAACTGGTTTTAACAGGTTCACTGGCAATTACTATTGCAGTGATGATCTATGCTGTATTTAATGACCCTCAAGAAATTCGAGGTGAACTAAGCAGCAAGCAGCCTGCAACCGCGCAGTCCATTCCAGGTGTTGCTGATGGCGACTGGCCTGCATATGGCCGTACTCAATCGGGCTTGCGCTATTCTCCTTTAACGCAAATTAATTCTGAGAATGTTAAAGATTTAAAAGTCGCTTGGACCTATAACACAGGCGACTTTAAAACAGAAAATGACTCTGGTGAAACCACCAATCAGGTCACCCCAATTAAAGTTGGGGACAATATGTATATCTGTACCACGCACCAAAAACTTGTTGCACTTGACCCTGCTACAGGTAAGGCGAAATGGACTTTTGATCCGAAACTTAAAGCGGACAATACTTTTCAGCACTTAACCTGTCGTGGTGTGTCTTATTATGATGCGAACAATACGGCTGGTTTTGAAGCCAGCTTGCAGCATAAAAAATCATCGTCTGAGCTATGTCCACGTAAAGTAATCCTACCTGTGAATGATGGCCGTTTAGTTGCCATCAACGCTGATACTGGTGAGCGTTGTACTGACTTTGGTAAAAATGGTGAAGTCGATTTACAAAAAGATATGCCGTTCCCTTATCCAGGCGGTTATATCCCAACGTCGCCACCTGTGGTCACAGGAACGACGATTATTATTGCGGGTTCAACCACAGATAACTATTCAACTGAAGAACCTTCAGGTGTGATCCGTGGTTATGATGTGAATACTGGTGCATTGTTGTGGGTCTTTGACACAGGTGCAGAAGATCCGAACGCGATTCCAGCTCCAGGTCAAAAGTATGTTCAAAACTCACCGAATGCTTGGGCACCATTAGCCTATGATGCAGCTTTGGATATGGTTTACATTCCAACGGGTGTGGGTACGCCAGATATTTGGGGCGGTAACCGTACCGAGTTGCATGAGCGTTATGCCAACTCAATGCTGGCACTGAATGCCTCAACAGGTAAGTTGGTGTGGAATTTCCAAACCACGCATCATGATTTGTGGGATATGGATGTACCATCGCAACCGACATTGACTGACATTAAAGACAAGTCGGGCAAAATGGTTCCTGCCATTTACGTGTTAACGAAAACGGGTAATGCTTTTGTTCTAGACCGTCGTACTGGTGCAGCCATTGTTCCAATTACGGAAAAACCTGTACCACAAACAGTGAAACGTGGGCCGCAAACCAAAGGTGAGCGTTACTCTGCGACACAACCTTTCTCAGACTTTGACCTTGCGCCAAAAGAGAAATTGACAGATAAGCAAATGTGGGGCGCAACCATGTTTGACCAGTTGATGTGCCGTGTATCTTTCCACAAACTGAATTATGACGGTATTTATACCCCGCCTTCAGAAAATGGAACTTTGGTTTTCCCAGGCAACTTGGGTGTATTTGAATGGGGTGGTATGTCCGTTAACCCTGATCGTCAAATTGCGGTGATGAATCCAATCGGTTTACCGTTTGTATCTCGACTCATTCCAGCCGATCCAAACCGTCCGAAAACAGCCAAAGGTGCAGGCACTGAAGCAGGTGTACAACCGATGTATGGTGTGCCTTACGGTGTAGAAATCAGTGCGTTCTTATCTCCATTTGGTTTGCCATGTAAACAGCCTGCTTGGGGCTTTGTGGCGGGTGTAGATTTAAATACCCATGAAGTTGCATGGAAGCGTCGCATTGGTACGATCCGTGATAGCTTACCAGGAATTCAATTACCACCATTTAAAATGGGGGTGCCTATGCTTGGTGGTTCAATCTCAACTGCGGGGAATGTGATGTTTGTCGGTGGTACGCAGGATAATTATATCCGTGCCATCAACGTGACCAATGGTGATGAACTTTGGAAAGGTCGTCTACCAGCGGGCGGTCAAGCAACACCAATGACCTATGAAGCCAATGGCAAACAATATGTGGTCATTATGGCGGGTGGTCATGGTTCATTTGGGACCAAGATGGGAGATGCTTTGGTGGCATATGCCTTACCCGATGCAAAATAATCTGCTGTAGTCATTTAAACTTTCAAATAGCCTGATTCGTCAGGCTATTTTTATGTCCAGTCGGTTTAAAAGGGCAAAATAAGAACGAGGAAGAAATAGAAAAATTGAGATTTGCCCAGAAAGCTGGGTTTAAAATTTATGCGGTAGCAATGCATTGCTTAGTGTGTATATCATAGGCTGAAAGGGGTTAGCTGAATAATGTATAAGTATCTAATAAAAAATACTTTAATCAGAAAAAACCTTTAGGATTAGGGACAAACAGTGCATCTACTTATCCTTATCAATAAAACAGCTATGAAATATGTAAAAAACGCATTTTGTTGATAGTTTAAATCTCGTTATGCTGTCAGCCGTTATAATGAAACTACTAGCTGTACGCCATGTATTTATATACTGATTTCGATCAGCAACTGATCAATGAACGTGTTGCACAGTTCCGTGACCAAACGGAACGTTATTTAGCTGGAAAACTCACTGAAGATGAGTACCGCCCATTACGTCTTCAAAACGGTCTCTATGTACAACGCTATGCACCAATGTTACGTATTGCTGTGCCTTATGGCTTAATGAACTCAACGCAATTGCGCAAAGTTGCAGAACTTGCAACTGAGTTTGACCGTGGTTATGCACACGTTTCAACGCGTCAGAATATTCAGTTTAACTGGCCTGCGCTAGAAAATGTTCCAGACATGCTTCAAGAGCTAGCTTCTGTACAAATGCATGCGATCCAAACTTCGGGTAACTGTATTCGTAACACGACTACAGACCAATATGCGGGTGTGGTTGCTGGTGAAGTGGCTGACCCACGTCCAACGTGTGAATTGATCCGTCAATGGTCAACCTTCCACCCAGAGTTTGCCTTCTTGCCACGTAAGTTCAAGATTGCTGTATCAGCACTTGAAGAAACTGATCGTGCAGCGACATCATTCCATGATATTGGGGTGTATATCGTTAAAAATGCAGCAGGCGAGATCGGCTATAAAATTAAAGTCGGTGGTGGCTTAGGTCGTACCCCTGTGATTGGTAGTTTCATTCGTGACTTCTTGCCACGTGAAGACCTGATTGCTTACTTAGAAGCAGTACTGCGTGTTTATAACTTACACGGTCGCCGTGATAATAAATACAAAGCACGTATTAAGATTTTGGTGAAAGCGTTGACGCCTCAAGTTTTTGCTGAAAAAGTCGAAGCTGAGTTTGCGCACACCATTAAAACTTTAAAAATTCAGCCTGAAATTTTGCAGAAATTAGACGAAGAATTTATACCGTTTGATTATCAAGATTATGCAGATGAAGATTTTTCTGAACAGTTTGCTGCACATCCGAAATTTAAACAGTGGTTCAATATCAATACCAATGCGCATAAAGTGAAGGGCTATCGTATTGTAACGATTTCGTTGAAGCGTACGGGTATTGCACCAGGTGACGTGACCACGGAAGAGATGAATTTGATTGCAGACCTTGCAGACAAATACACCTTTGGTGAACTGCGGACCACGCATGAGCAAAATATTTCTTTGGTGGATGTTCCGCAAAAAGATTTGTTTGAACTGTGGACTATTCTTGAGAAAAACAATCTAGCACGTGCGCACATCGGTTTCTTAACCGACATTATTTGCTGCCCAGGCGGTGACTTCTGTTCACTGGCAAATGCGAAATCGATTCCTATTTCAGAAGCGATTTCACGCCGTTTTGATGATTTAGATACCATTTATAACCTTGGCAAACTGGATCTGAATATCTCAGGTTGTATGAATGCCTGTGGTCATCACCATGTGGGCAACATTGGTATTTTAGGTGTGGACAAAAAAGGCGCTGAATTCTACCAAATCACTTTGGGTGGTAATGCCGATCATGATGCTTCAATTGGTGACATCTTAGGCCCATCATTTGCAGCTGAAGTTGTGCCAGATATCGTTGAAGAAATTTTAAATACCTATCTTGACCTTCGTGCTGAGGGTGAAGAATTCATCGACACTTATCGCCGTGTGGGCATTCAACCCTTTAAGGAGCGTGCATATGCTTAATACAGCACTACAAGTCCTCTCTAAAGATGGCTCGATTGCAGACAATACTTATCAGGTGATTGGTGAAGATGGTGTTTTACCGCAAGGTGATGTGGTTTTAACGGTTGAGCAGTTAGATCAATTGGCTCAAGTTTCAGGTAAAAAAGCACTCCTTGTTACAGTCGATGCTTCTCCTGAAACGCATGAGTTCCCTTTAGATCAGTTAGATGCCATCTTTATTGATTTTGCGGGTTTTAACGATGGTCGTGGCTATTCATTTGCAGCGCTATTACGTCGCCAAGGTTTCCAAGGTGAACTACGCGCAACAGGTGATGTGTTTAAAGATGTCTTGAATTACATGAAACGTTCAGGCTTTGATACCTTTGTTATTAAAGAAGGTAAAGACATTCTTGAAGCTGCTGCGGGTTTAAATGATTTTAGAAATCCGTATCAAGCATCAACAGCCGTTGCTCAAGCCAGTTATCAAACAGGCGCTTAAATTTTCAAGTGAATAAAAAGCTGGACTTCGGTTCAGCTTTTTTGTATTTATACGCAGCATTTTTGATGCACAAATTGAAGAAAAAGAAGCAGGTAGATTGGACATGATGGCACTTTTTGCAAAAATTAATCCTGGTGTCATTTGGCTACTCATTGCTATTGCTACAGATGTGCTTTCGACTTTTTATTCCGCAAAAGGTAATGGCTTGGTCAATAAATTGGATCAAGGTATTGCACTGGTGCTTTACATGATTTCTTTTGCGTGTGCCGCCTATGCCTTGAAATTTATGCAAGCGGGAATTTTATATGTGCTGTGGTCTGGCATTGGTGTCATCGCCACAGCACTTCTTGCTAAAGCATTTTTAGGACAGAGCATCGATTTGGCTGGATGGCTCGGTATCGGTTTTATTACCGTGGGGCTCACCATTATTGCGCAATTCTCAAATATTGATGTTTAAAAAGAAGATACATTTTATCCTTCTTCTAATTGACAATTTACCATCCATTTCACTCCAAATTGATCGGTAAATGCACCATAGAGTGCACCCCAAAAGGTTTTCTCTAGAGGCATCTCTATTTTTCCATTGACTGAAAGCGCATCAAATAAGCGTTTTGCATCGGCTTGTTCATGGGCATCCAAGTTAATCGAAATATAATGGTTGTTGCCTACAGTAAAGACAGTATTGCTTTGGGCGCAAAACTGATCATTGGTATCCGAAGCCATCAGAATCGTGCTGGCATTGATGGGAAGTGAAACATGCATGATTTTTTGTTGGTCAGCTTCGGAAAGGGCGACTGAACTTTCATCTGAAGGTAAGTCTCCATAACGCATGAACGTTGCAAACTCTCCACCAAAGACAGATTTGTAAAAATTAAAAGCGGCTTCAGTTTGACCATCAAAGTTGAGGTAGTGATTCAGTTGCATTATCTTATCCTTGTTGTTTTTTTCGACGTTATTTTAACAAGTCGTTGAGATCGCCCCTAATACAATCTTGTAATAAAAAATCCCTCGCAGTCGAGGGATTTTCATAAATATCGCTTTTATATCAGCTAATCATCCAATCTTTTATTGTATAAAATATGTCAATAAAAGAGGGCTACTTGCATCTTAAAGTAATTCAATCGCTACAGCAGTTGCTTCACCACCGCCGATGCAGAGTGCCGCAATCCCTTTTTTACCCCCTGTGCGTTTAAGCGCATGAATCAAAGTCAGGATAATACGTGAGCCTGTTGAACCGACAGGGTGACCCAGTGCGCAAGCTCCACCATTGATGTTCACTTTTGCAGGATCAAGTTTGAATTCATCGATTGGACACATAGTTACCATCGCAAAAGCTTCATTGATTTCCCAAAGGTCTACGTCCTGCGCATTCCAACCTGTTTTCTTAAGCACTTTTTCAATTGCACCGACTGGTGCAATGGTGAACTCTGATGGATGTTGTGAGTTCGATGCATAAGCCACAATTTTGGCTAATGGTGCTAAACCTTTGTTCGATGCATTTTCTGCTGAAGTTAAAACCAGTGCGGATGCGCCATCCGAGATTGAGCTTGCATTTGCTGCAGTGATGGTGCCGTCTTTAGCAAAAGCAGGGCGAAGGCTTGGAATTTTTGCAATGTTGGCGTTGAACGGTTGTTCATCTTTATCAACGACAACATCACCTTTGCGAGATGAAACGGTCACAGGCACGATTTCATCTGCAAAGTAACCTTCGTTGACCGCTGTTTGTGCACGCTCTAAAGAACGAATCGCGAAGGCATCCATTTGCTCACGCGTATAGCCACGGGTATTGGCCATATCTTGTGCAAAAGAACCCATCAATCGACCTGTTTCTGCATCTTCTAAGCCATCAAGGAACATGTGGTCTTTGACATCGCCATGTCCCATACGGTAGCCCGCACGCGCTTTGGTTAAAATATAAGGAGCATTGGTCATCGACTCCATGCCACCTGCAACCACGATATTTGCTGAACCTGCTTTGATCATATCCGCAGCTTGCATTACTGCTTTCATGCCAGAACCACATAATTTATTGATGGTCACGGCACCTGTTGAATCAGGTAAACCTGCTTGGCGCATAGCTTGACGTGCTGGACCTTGCTTTAATCCAGCAGGTAGAACACAGCCCATGATTACTTCTTCTACATCGTTTGCGTGTAGGCCAGCACGAGCAATCGCTTCTTTAATCGTCACAGCACCGAGCTCTGGAGCGGTTACACTGGCTAAACTGCCTTGAAAACCGCCCATTGCTGTACGAGCACCATTCACAATTACGATGTCTGTCATTTTCTTCTCCGAATCACTTATACGTTTTGTTGGAAACTTAAGCAGTATATGCAAATTTGCTAACGAGAAAAGCTGAAAACGTGATTATGGACTCATGGGTCTAGTTACAGGTATTGATGAGTTCAGTTCGGATCTGCCCCATTTTGCTCATGACCAGTTTAAAGTGATCCTGACTTTGTATAGAGCAGTAATAGAAGGTTCCATTTGAGCCAAGGGGGAGGCCATTTTCAGCTTTGAAGCTTAAAGATGGAAGATTGAGTGTGCCACGCCAATCAAGATTGCCATATTTGAGCTGCTGTTGTTCTGTCCGAATAATCGTTTCATTGATATCTACTCGTCGGTTTTTATTATTATCGATAAATACAATAAAGCCTGTGTTCCATTGGTGATTCTGACATTGAACGAGGTCTTGACTTGGACAAATGGTGATATTTTGACGTTGCAGGTTGGCCATATTTTTGGCTGCCTGAATACTATTTCGTAATGTATTCAGTGTTTTGCTGCGTTCTTGTGAGGCCATATACTGATGAAAGTGAGGAAGCGCGATTGTACAAATGATCATAATAATGCTAATAGTGATCATGAGTTCGAATAAAGTGAACCCTTTTTTATTTATATAAAACATATGGTTATCCAGTTTTGTTGTTATGGGCTATTTTTTATTTATTAAAGCTTTGTTTATCAAACAAATTTTATACATAATTAGTAGTACTCAACTTGTTTAAAAAGCTGTTAAAATGTAAGACAAGTGAAAATAAGCTATTCGCAAGTAAAAATTGAGTAAAAAATTACCGAATTACAACGGAAATTGTAAGTAATTTTGTCAATAATTTACTTGATTAAAGTTATCAAGCACTTGGAAAAAAAATAAAGTGTTTGTATGATTCATTGCGAATAGCTTAAAAATAAAACTGGGGTATAAAAAAGCCTATCTCAGAATGGTTAAATAATTTTAAGCTTAAGCTTGAAAAACAATTGTTATCTCTGGAGGATAAATCCATGAAAATGAGTCGTATTGCATTAGCAATGCTCGTAGCTGCTCCTTTAGCTGCTGCAAACGCGGGCGTAACTGTTACTCCATTAATGCTTGGTTACACTTTCCAAGACAGTAAACACAACAATGGTGGTGATCATTTAACAAATGGTCCTGAGCTACAAGACGATTTATTCGTTGGTGCAGCACTTGGCGTTGAATTGACTCCTTGGTTAGGTTTTGAAGCTGAATATAACCAAGTTAAGGGTGATATTGATTCGGCTGTTGCTAACTCAGAATACAAACAAACTCAAATCAACGGTAACTTCTACGCTACTTCTGATTTGATTACTAAAAACTACGACAGCAAAATTAAGCCATACGTACTATTAGGTGCTGGTCATTACAAATATGACTTAGGTGATATTGGTCTTAAAGATGACGAAGGCACTCTAGGTAATGCTGGTTTCGGTGCTTTCTGGCGCTTGAACGATGCTTTATCTCTACGTACTGAAGCTCGTGCTACTTACAACATCGATGAAGATTTCTGGAACTACACAGCGCTTGCTGGTCTTAATGTCGTTCTTGGTGGTCACTTGAAACCTGCTGCTCCAGTAGTAGAAGTTGCTCCAGTTGAGCCAGTTGCTCCAGTTCAACCACAAGAGTTAACTGAAGACCTTAACATGGAACTTCGTGTGTTCTTTGATACAAACAAATCAAACATCAAAGACCAATACAAGCCAGAAATCGCTAAAGTTGCTGAGAAGTTAGTGGAATATCCAAACGCTACTGCTCGCATCGAAGGTCACACAGACAATACTGGTCCACGTGCATTGAACGAACGTTTATCTTTAGCTCGTGCTAACTCTGTTAAATCGTCTCTAGTAAACGAATACAACGTTGACCCAGCTCGTTTGTCTACTCAAGGTTTCGCTTGGGACCAACCGATTGCTGACAACAAAACTAAAGAAGGTCGTGCTATGAACCGTCGTGTATTCGCGACAATTTCTGGCAGCCGTACAGTTCAAGCTCAATAATCTGAGTTTTAACTAAAAAACGACTCTTCGGAGTCGTTTTTTTATGTCTAAAATAATGAAATTTATGTTAACTCACATCGTTGAAAATAAACTCAAGCTCAATACAAGAGCCTTTAAGGCTTACGGTGTTCATGTTTATTTACGTATAGGATATTAAATACAGTTAGAAGTATTTCATTTTAGAGGATGAATATAAGAAGAATGAAGAGTGGATTTTAGTCACTCATGCTTCACGACATCGATCATAACTTTTGCCTTTAGAATGAATGGATATTTATAATTATTTTTATAAAGATTTGTTTGCCAGCGAGATAATATTTCTGGCTTGATATTTAGGGGGCTAGGAATTTGATAGAGATCAGTACTCAATGAACCGTAACATTTAGTTATTGCTGTGCGAATTGAGAGGCTAAATTTTTACAACCTAGATATGTAAATTGTTAATCGTATAAGTGAGCGGATGCTGGTTGCAGAATATTAACTAAGTTTAGGCTAGATCCGAGTCATAACTATCGATTCTATGTAACTTCAATAATTAAACTGTCTTATTGAAAATTGCGTTATTAATTTATGCTTTACGGCTTTAGCAAATGGATAAATGATAATAAAAAAACAGCCCGAAGGCTGTCTTTTATGATGAAAGGATTTTATTCGCGATCAGGATTCATTGGACTGACATCCATTTCTTGGTAAGAAACCAGTTTGGTTTTGTATTTCCATTTATAACCAAGCCAAATTGTCAAGAATAAGAAAATACCAATATAGGTCGATAAAACAGAGAGCCATTCGCCATCAAGTACTGCTTGGTAGTTTTGACCTAAAACAACAATGGCACATAGAATAAAGGCAAACCACGGTGCAAATGGGAAGAATTTTGCACGATAAGCTAAGTCTTCAACCTTATGACCTTGGGCAACATAGCCTTTACGGAAACGATAATGTGAAACAGCAATTCCTAACCAAACAATAAAGCCACACATACCTGACATGTTGAGCAGCCAATTAAAGACCTGTTCTTCTCCAATGAAAGTAGTTAAGAAGCAAAGTGCAGCAATTGCTGTTGTCGCATAAAGCGCATTCATAGGTACGCCGCGAGGGTCTAATTTGGCAAACACTTTAGGTGCACTGCCATTTTGAGCCATATTGAACAGCATGCGCGTCGATGAATACATCCCCGAGTTACCTGCCGATAGAATCGCGGTTAAAATCACGGCATTCATCACGCTGGCTGCAAAGGCAAACCCCGCTTTTTCATAGAGTAAGGTAAATGGAGAGAGTGCAATATTCTCTGATGAAGCCGCTTGTAACAAAAGTGGATCATCATATGAAATGAGTGTGCCGATAATGAAAATACACACCACATAAAACAGTAGAATACGCCAAAAAATCTGTTTGATGGCAATCGGAATCGTCTTTTGTGGATCTTTCGATTCACCTGCAGCAACACCGACCATTTCGGTACCTTGGAACGAGAACCCTGCAATCATCGCCACACCAATCAGTGCAGATAAGCCACCAACGAAGGGCGCTTCACCTTTGCTCCAGTTGGCAAAAGTTGCGACACCAGGCGTCATCATGATTTTACCAATCATGAAAATACCAATGATGATAAATACAATGATGGCAAGGACTTTAACCAAGGAGAAGAAGAATTCACTTTCACCAAAGCCTTTGACTGTCAGTGCATTGATCCCAAAGACAACAGCTAAGAAGAGAGCACTCCAGTAGAAACCGGGCAGGTCGGGAAACCAGAATTTCATGATGAATTGGACTGCAACCAATTCAAATGCAACCGTAATGGCCCAGTTATACCAATAGTTCCAGCCAAGGGCGAAACCAAAACCGCCTTCAACATACTTGGTGCCATAGGTGAAAAATGCACCCGATGTTGGGTTGTGTGTTGCCAACTCACCCAGACTGGTCATGAGAAAGTAAATCATCACACCAATTAGGCAGTAAGCTAATAACGCCCCGCCAGGACCAGCATTTGCAATGGTCGCACCTGAGGCAAGGAATAAACCTGTACCAATTGAACCACCAATCGCGATCATATTCAGATGGCGAGCTCCAAGCTTCCGCTTGAGTTGAGCTGGTTGAGTCGTTTCGCTCATCATTGTTCCTTAAGATTTCTTTTGTGTGCTAGCAAACAGCACTTTAAAGCCTTGTTGATCGGCTTTGGTTGTACATTGGCCAAAACTTTGCTCAATGAGTAATGGATAATTCAGAAAGCGGTTGGCAACAATCCACAACTCGCCATCCGATTTAAGATGGCGACGGGATGTTTTGCATAAATTTTCGCTGGCATTGTAATCTGTATGAATGCCTTGATGGAATGGGGGATTGCTGACGATTGCGTGTAAAAACAGAGGGGCATCCTCAATTCCGTGTACCGCTTTAATCTCAAGTTGTTCTGGTAAAAGGTTATTTTTCTCAAAAGTCATTTTTGTTGAAGCGAGTGCAAAGGCATCGACATCGAGTGCAAAAATGCGATTTTTCGGATTTAACTTGGCCAAATAAGCACTGATCACGCCTGCACCACAGCCAAAGTCTGCAATTTTTCCAGAAGTGACCTGTGAAAGGTGAGGCAATAACACGGCTGTACCCACGTCCAGACGATTTTGACTAAACACACCCGGTAATGCGCAAATCTGTAATTCACCTTTCGGGGTGGGCACGGTATAGAGTTGTGCCCAATCGGCCAAAGGTTTTGCGGTTACGGTTTTTTCGGTGACTAACTGCCACATTTGACAATGTCGAGCGCTGTCTAATTTGAGGGTTTTACCAAAAGGTTGCAGCTGTTTAGACGCGCGTTCTACACCGCCTTTCTTTTCACCGACTAAAAAGATCGATGCGCCTACGGCCAAACGACTCACCAGTTGGTGTAGGACATAATTGAGTAGTTCTTTTGACTTTGGAACAAACACGATGGCTTGATCAAAAGCGACATCAGGTAAATCTGTACCAAAATGCACATCACTTTGTTGGTTTTGGAAATATTGTAATTCGTTAAAATTCCATGTCCAAAAATGTGGTTCTACAGTACCAATTAGCTGTGTGTTTAATTCGTCACACGGTGCATTGACCAGTAAGACTGAACCAGAGAGAAATTCCTGCTGGCGAAGAACAACTTCACTTCGTGGATCCATTTTATATACTCCATTGTAAAAACGATGCCCAGACAGTGCTGGGCAAAGTGCATACTGAAATGAACAATTATTTCTTCGTTTCAGGAAGAATAATATTTAATAACAAGGCTGTAATACCACCTGTCGCAACACCCGAGCTAAAGATGTTACGGAATAATTCAGGTAAATGTTCCAAAATTTGTGGAACTTGTGCAACACCCAAGCCAAGCGCCAATGAAATGGCAATAATCAGTAGTGCGCGGCGGTCAAGATGAATACCTGACAGAATGTTAATTCCAGAAGCTGCTACAGCACCAAACATCACCATCACAGCACCGCCTAAAACAGCTTGGGGCACTGCCTGAATCACGCCTGCAACAGCAGGGAATAAACCTAAAATCACCAATAATGTAGCAATCCAGATGCCGACATAACGGCTCGCAACGCCAGTAAGTTGAATCACGCCATTGTTTTGTGCAAAGACCGAGCTAGGGAATGTATTGAAAATACCCGCAAGGAAAGAATTTGCACCATTTACCAAGACACCACCTTTAATACGCTCCATCCATGTTGCACCGTCGACAGGTTGGTTCGAGAGTTTAGAGGTTGCTGTAATATCACCAATCGCCTCTAAAGAGGTCACAAGGTAAATAAAGGCCATTGGAATAAACAAACTCCAAGAGAAGTCTAAACCAAAGTGCATTGGGGTTGGGATTTGAACCAGAGGTGCATCCTCAAGACCGGAAAAGTCGAGATGCCCCATAAACCCTGCCAATACATAACCGACAATCAGTGCGATTAAAATAGCCGAGCTTTTTACCCATGTAATACGGATGCGATTCAGCAAGATAATTAAGCCTAAAACCGTACACGACATGATTAAGTTGTCTGGATTGGCAAAGGTATTGTTTGACATGGCTTGATAGCCACCACCCATGCTGATCAGACCTTCTTTAATGAGAGTCAAACCAATCAATAACACCACAATGCCTGTGACCAACGGGGTAATGAGCATTTTCACCCAAGGCAGAATACGTGACACGCCCATTTCAATAAATGAACCTGCGATTACTACACCAAAAATTGCAGCCATGACGGATTCTACTGGAGTACCTGCAGCAACCATGGCAGAGCCAATTCCAATAATCGGGCCGATAAAGTTAAAACTGGTGCCCTGAACAATCAATAAGCCTGCACCAAAAGGTCCAACTTTTTTACATTGTAAGAAGGTTGCAATCCCTGAAATGACCAAAGACATGGATAAAATCATGTTGGTGTCTTCTTTCGACACACCAAGCGCTAGACAGATGAGTAAGCCCGGAGTAACAATTGGGACAATAATTGCAAGGAGATGTTGAAAGGCAGCAAGAAAAGCAATGATTGGGCGAGGGCGGTCGTTTAAACCATAGACCAAATCGAGTTGATCTGTTTGATTGGGAGAGAGTTTCTGATCAGACATATGTCAAAGGGTGTTAGCAAGGTGGCGCTATTCTAATCGCTTTACACAGCTTTACAAAATTAATTACACACCACTTATCAAAAAAAATGAGTCTGTCAATAAACTGTCACTACTAAATTCTATTATTTTTCTGTATAATTTGCCCTCAAACTTTAGGCGTATCGAATTTACATGTCAGATATCAAAACTCTCCGCAACATTGCCATCATTGCGCACGTTGACCACGGTAAAACCACTCTAGTAGACAAACTTTTACAGCAATCAGGTGCACTTGGCGATCGTGCAGGCGAGATTGAGCGTGTCATGGATTCAGGCGCGATTGAAAGTGAACGTGGTATTACCATTCTTGCAAAAAACACTGCAATCAAATGGTTAGATGCACGTACGAATACAGAATACCGTATTAACATCGTCGACACCCCAGGGCACGCGGACTTCGGTGGTGAAGTTGAACGTGTAATGTCGATGGTTGACTGTGTACTTCTTCTTGTTGACTCTCAAGAAGGCCCAATGCCACAAACTCGTTTCGTAACGCAAAAAGCGTTCGCACGTGGTTTGAAGCCAATCGTAATTATCAACAAAGTCGACAAGCCAAGCGCGCGTCCAGATTGGGTTATTGACCAAGTATTTGATTTGTTTGATAACCTTGGTGGTTCTGACGAACAGTTAGACTTCCCAGTTGTTTACGCTTCAGGTCTTCGTGGTGTTGCTGGTCCATCTCCAGAAGAACTTGCTGAAGATATGACTCCATTGTTCCAAACCATCGTAGACATTGTTGAGCCACCAGCAGTTGATGTTGATGGTCCATTCCAAATGCAGATTTCTTCACTTGACTATAACAGCTTCGTAGGTGTTATCGGTGTTGGTCGTATTCAACGTGGTTCAGTTGGTCTGAACACTCAAGTTACTGTAATTGATAAAGAAGGTAAGACTCGTAACGGTCGTATCTTAAAAATCATGGGTTACCACGGTTTAGAACGTGTTGATGTTGATTCTGCTCAAGCAGGCGATATCGTATGTATCACAGGTATTGATGAACTTCATATCTCTGACACAATTTGTGATCCGAAAAATGTTGAAGCTTTACCACCATTGTCTGTAGATGAGCCTACAGTAACGATGACTTTCCAAGTAAACAACTCACCGTTTGCTGGTAAAGAAGGTAAATTCGTAACTTCACGTAACATCCGTGAGCGTTTAGACCGCGAATTGATTCATAACGTAGCGTTACGTGTTGAAGACACAGACAGTCCAGACCGTTTCAAAGTTTCTGGTCGTGGTGAACTTCACCTTTCAGTTCTCATTGAAAACATGCGTCGTGAAGGCTTCGAGATGGGCGTATCTCGTCCACAAGTAATCTTGAAAGAAGTTGATGGCGAAAAGCAAGAGCCATACGAAAACGTAACATTTGACGTTGAAGAACAGCACCAAGGTTCTGTAATGGAGCAAATGGGTCACCGTAAAGGCGAAATGACGAATATGGAAGTTGACGGTAAAGGCCGTATTCGTATTGAAGCAACTGTTCCTTCACGTGGCTTAATTGGTTTCCGTTCAGAATTCTTGACCATGACTTCTGGTACAGGAATCATGACTTCAAGCTTCTCGCACTACGGTCCAATGAAACAAGGTACTGTTGCGAAACGTCAAAACGGTGTGTTGATTTCTATGGTTCAAGGTACTTGCCTGGGCTATGCATTGTTCACATTGCAGGACCGTGGTCGTCTATTTGCTAAACCTCAGTTAGAAGTTTACGAAGGTATGATCATTGGTATTAACTCTCGTTCAGATGACATGACAGTTAACCCAACTAAAGCAAAACAGTTAACAAACGTACGTGCTTCTGGTACTGATGATGCGTTGACTCTTGTTCCTGCTGTTGAATATACGCTTGAACAAGCGCTTGAATTCATTGAAGATGATGAATTAGTTGAAGTAACACCTAAGTCAATCCGTATCCGTAAGCGTTACTTGACTGAAAACGAACGTAAACGTAACCGTTCTGGTAAATAAGTTTTAAAAATGATGTTGCCCTATGCGGGGCCGTGACATTTAAAAATGCCATCAATTTATTGATGGCATTTTTTTGTTTAAAATTAGCAAACCAATATATAAAAGCAGATGATTTCCGAGTAAATTACATGGAAATGAAGCTATAAAATTAATGTATACTTCGTCACATAAATTAAAGTCAAAAAATAACTGGAGATTTAGATGAGTATTGTTCAAGAGTTCCGCGAATTTGCGGTAAAAGGCAACATGATTGATTTGGCTGTCGGTGTAATCATCGGTGGTGCATTTGGTAAAATTGTCGATTCATTGGTGAAAGACATCATCATGCCATTGATCACGGTTGTGACTGGTGGTGGTGTAGATTTCACACAGAAATTCTTTGTTTTAGGGGATAACCCAAACAATTTACAGTCTTTAGATGAGTTAACCAAAGCTGGGGTAAACGTCCTGACTTATGGTAACTTCCTTACGATTTTAATTAACTTCATCATTTTGGCATGGGTGGTGTTCTTAATGGTGAAAATGATTAATCGTATGCGCCGTAAACAAGAAGAAGCAGCGCCAGAACCAGCAGCAACGCCAGAAGATATCGAGTTGCTACGTGAAATTCGTGATGAATTGAAAAAACGTCAGTAATCGAACGGTTAAAATAAAACGGCACATCAAGTGCCGTTCGGCCTTTGTCAGATACATAAACCTGATTCAAAAATATGTGTTTCAGCAGCATTTAGGAATAATGCAAAGTGATCTGATGGAAATGTAACTTTTAATGCGACAACAATATTTTCGAATTCAGGAAATAATGTATCCAGGTGATCAAAAATCACTTCGCTGTTTATAAAAACTGTATTTCTATCAAGCCCTGTTTTCGCATCGTCTAAAGAATCGTAATGTTTAAATGGAATGGTGATGATTGTATTGTTGTCATACTGCTGTTGAGTCACCTGGGCTAAAAAATCATTTTTATCTTTAAAAAGAATGACAGCATCGGATAGAAATAAATACCATGTATTCGTCTTTAAATGTCCGATGACAATATCATCTGTACCTTGTTCCCGTTCCAGATATTGATTTGCTCCTCGATGAAACAGAATAAAATTTTCATTGCGTTGATATCGGTCATTTACTTCAGACAATCCTAAAACAAACTTTAACTCAGGATATTTTTTACTGAAAGCTGTTAAGTGTGGTATGAAATCGTACCATTTGGTTTCCTGATTAGTTTGACCGTCATTTGTCAGTGCCTTGATCATTTCATTCTCTGGATCAATATCAGGATCATCAAACATTTGTTGGATTATTTTTTGTTTTTCTCTAACGCTGATAGGATATTGATCTCTGATAATCCCTAAGCGATAATTAGAATATGCCCCCATGATTATTTCCTTGATATCAGTTGGTTTTATTAGTTTGAAAATAAACTTATTTAGCTGAAAATTTATTAAAATTCATTATCTTATTTAGTAAAATAGCATTTTTTTATTAGCCGGAATAGCAATAAAGACTTAATTTTTACAGTATAGAATGATCAGAAATTTATTTTAAACGTCAGTTTTTGATGTGTTGAAATCATGGAAAAAGTATAGAGCAGAAAATAATGAATCGTTTGTTTGTCTATGGGACACTTCGTCCAAATCATGAAAATGCCCATCTTTTAGAGCACATAGGTGGGACATGGCAAAAAGGCTATGTGCATGGCGTGGTACATATTTTGGATTGGGGACCCGACAAAGGCTTATTCGCCATCGTCTTAGATCCGCAAGCAGCAGCAGTTGAAGGATATTTTTTTAGCAGTGAAAAATTAACCGAACATTGGGATGCGTTGGATGAATTTGAAGGGATACAGTATCAACGGGTGAGGGTACAAGGGACGTTGGAATCTGGCGAACACGTTGATGCTTGGATATATGAGATGAAAGAGGCTTAATCAAATACAGTGTTCGTGATGTGTTTAGGCTTAAACACATCACACAACGCGCATCCTTTTAAAAATCCATACGGAATTTAATTTCTAGTAAATGAAAACCAAATTGGCTCTTGATGGGACCATGTAGTACTTTTTCAGCTGCACTAAAGACCAATTTATCAATCACAGGCACCAGTTGGCCTTTTTTGACTTCACCTAGTTCACCACCGCGTTTAGCTGAATTACAGGTGGAATATTGCTTGGCAATTTTGGCGAAATCGGCGCCATCGTGGATTTTCTTTTTCAGTTGTTCAGCGAGGTCTTTATCTTTGACCAAAATATGACGAACAATGGCAGTTTTCATTTGGTTTTTCCTCGAGCTGTGGCTTTGGGCTTAGGTTGCACTTTTTTCAGCGGTTGGCATTCGGGACAAAATACAGAAGCACGCTGTCCCAGTTTGATGTTTTCAAGCGTGGTTTCGCAGTTCACACACATTTCACCTGCTCGGCCATAAGCCAATAAAGTTTGTTGAAAGTAACCATTTTCACCCATTGCGTTGGAATAGTCCCGCAGGGTAGAACCACCTAAATCGATAGCCTGCTGCAAGATACGTTTAATCTCGACCACCAATTTTTCAATTTGGCTTGGCGTTAAACTAGACGCCACTTGCGCAGGGTGTATGCCCAAATTAAACAAACTCTCTGTGGCATAGATATTTCCAACACCAACCACCACATGGTTATCCATGATTGCAATTTTTATGCCGACCTGTTTGTTTTTCAACTTTTGACTTAAATATTCAGCGTTAAAATCAGCACTCAGTGGTTCAGGCCCAAGTGTATCGATTAACTTGGTTTGCGAATATTCATCCAACCATAAAATACATCCGAAGCGGCGCGGGTCATGGTAGCGTAGCTCGACATCTTCAAAACGAATAATCAAATGATCGTGTTTACGCAGGGTTTCACCCACCTCACAAATACGGAAACTACCAGACATACCCAAATGCCAAAGCATCGTGTCTTGTTCAAAAACGGCCAAAATGTATTTAGAACGGCGTTTGAGTTGAATTAAACGCTGTCCCACCAGTTTGCTGAGATCGGCGGGAATCGGCCAGCGCAGGCTCGACTGGCGAACTTCAATACTGAGTACTTGTTGATCTAATAACGGCGCTAAACTGGCTTTGGTGGTTTCAACTTCGGGTAATTCTGGCATGGCAACATGAGCTGATAAAACTTGAGGCTAATATTGCGGTGTACACGCAAGATTGCAAGTGATTTCAGCAAGAGGCTTGGCTTTAGCACATTTTTAGAAAGCTAAACTGCGGGATTGCTTGCTGTGATCAGGAATTATCCTCTTTAAATTGCGTTCTCGAATCGTGTGAAAACTGCCATGAATCACCCAAATCAAATCTTCTATTTATCACTGTGGGTGATATTGATAACTTTTTTTTGACTTAATGATAAAAATTTTGCTGAGATCTTTGTTTAAAAATTATGTACTTTTCATTAAATTTTTCATTTAAATGAAATGAATTGTTCTTCATTTTAGTTTGGGGCTTAGGTTTTATGCGACAGTTTTCTTTCTCTTTATTTGCAACAGCAATGTGTGCCTGGGCGACAGTGAGTCATGCGGAGCAGATGTTAGATGTACAGGGTCAGTATTTGTTTGGTGACTGGCAGGGAAAACGAACTGAATTGGCGCAAAAAGGCATTAAGTTTGAAGCCAATGCTTTAACAGATACCAACTATTTGGCGGATGGCGGCCGCAATGCAGGTGCAAGCCCAAGTACCGCTTCGCAGTTTTGGTTAGGTACACAATTTGATTTAGAAAAGCTAGCCGGCTGGGAAGGGGTCACCATTCGTTTTGTTGCGACTGCGCGTCAAGGACAAAGTACCTCAATTCGAGATTTGCAAGATCCTTCTGCACCGCAATTAGCCAATGTGCAAGCCACCTATGGCCGTGGAAACCAAGACAGCCGTTTATCTGAGCTTTCGATTGAAAAGCGATTTAAAGAACAAGGGCTCAGTGTCAAAGTTGGGCGACTGGGTTTGGGTTCTGATTTTGATGTGATGGCGTGTGATTTTGTCAGTAATGCCTTTTGCGCCGCGCAAATGGGGAAATGGCAGGGTAATATCTGGATGAATACGCCGGTTTCACAATGGGGTGGTCGCATTAAGTATCAACTGACCCCTGAAGTGGCAACTCAAGTGGGTGTTTATGAATTCAATCCAGATAATGGCAATGGAAAAGCCGAAGGACAAGGTTGGAGCTTAGACACAGAGCATGCCGATGGTGTGACTATTCCTGTGGAAGTGATTTGGACACCGAAAGCACTGTTCAATGGTTTGGCGGGGAGCTATCGGGTTGGTGGGATATATAACACCGCAGATGATCCAAATAACCAATATGATGTGGCTTATGGCAAAGGTGTGGTTGGCGAAGACCGGACATTTGCAGGATGGATTGCCATCGAACAGCAACTGACTTCAACGGGTGCAGGGCGCCAAGGTTTGCATAGTTTTGCCAACTTTACATGGCATGACCGCATCACCAATAAAGTAGACAACTCGCAACAAGTGGGGCTGAAATATATTGGGGTATTTGAGCAGCATCCGACGGATATTGTAGGTTTGGGGGTGAATCGTGTACATCTGAATGAGCGATTCACTGCGGGTAAAGCACAGTTTGATGCGAGTGCGGAATACAATATTGAACTGAACTATAGCTATAACGCTACGCCGTGGTTAATGTTACGTCCCAACATTCAGTATGTGGTCAACTCAGGTTCAAGCCATGTGGTGGATAATGCACTGGTCTTGGGGCTCGGAAGCCGCATTATTTTCTAAATGGATAGCCATAAAAGTGCAAAGGTTTGACAGCAGATTTGCACTTTTAGCGTTGAATGCAAGGTGCTTTATTTGTTATAGATCATAGTGAGTACAGGGAGAGCTGTGATGCCATTATTATTTCAACCCATTCAATTTGGGGATTTAAAATTAACAAATAAAATCGTGATTGCGCCGATGTGCCAATACTCAGCCAATGATGCGGGTGAGCTGAGCTATTGGCATGAGCAACAATGGGCCAATTATGCTTTGTCAGGTGCGGGCTTATGTATTGTTGAAGCGACAGCCGTACAAGCGGTAGGACGGATCAGTTTTGCGGACTTAGGACTGTGGAATGATTTGCAACGTGCACAAATGAAAGCCTTGCTCAGAAAAGTCAAAACACTCTCTCCAATGCCTTTTGCCATTCAACTGGCACATGCGGGGCGTAAAGCATCGACCGATCGACCTTGGTCGGGAAAAGGTCAGATGAAACCAAATGAACCCCATGGTTGGCAAACGGTGTCTGCCAGTGACGTCCCCTTTAAGCCCGAAGAGCATGCACCACATGCTTTGAGTGTGCCGGAGATGCAAGACATTATCGATGACTTTGCCAGTGCTGCAGTACGCGCAGTAGATGTAGGTTTTGAACTGATCGAGCTACATGCAGCCCATGGCTATTTGTTGCATCAGTTCATGTCACCGCTGTCGAACCAACGTACCGATGAATATGGCGGAAGTTTTGAAAACCGCATTCGATTTACCTTAGAAGTCTTCCAAGCCATTAAACAAGCTGTTCCTGAAAACTATCCTGTGGGTATACGTTTATCTGCGACCGATTGGATGGAGTCGACCGCAACAGAAAGTTGGGATATTGATTCAACAGTGGGGCTATCGAAAGCGTTGGAGCAACTCGGTGCGGCTTATATTCATGTTTCAAGTGGTGGCTTGCATGTGGAACAAGACATTCAGATTAAGGCCAAATATCAAGTGCCTTTTGCCCACGCAGTGAAACAAGCGGTGAAAATTCCAGTCATTGCGGTGGGATTGATTACAGAAGCCAAGCAGGCTGAACATATTTTAGAAGCGCAAGAAGCCGATGCAATTGGTCTGGCGCGCGCCATGTTGTATGACCCACGATGGCCGTGGCATGCAGCAGCAGAACTGGGTGGGAAAGTCTCTATCGCACCGCAGTATTTACGGTGTCAGCCACATGGGATCAAAGATTTGTTTTCTGCGTTTTAATCACATATTCGCCAATTGGTCTTTTAAAATATTTCAACTGAGTAAAGGTGTATCCTAGGATAGGTCTTTACTTACATCATCTGGAAAAGGAACAGCTTGAATGATTTTTTCGGTAATTTTTCCAGTATTTTTCCTGCTCTTCCTTGGTTCTGCCTCTGTCAAAATCCAATTACTCGCTAAAGAGCAAATGACTGCAATCAGTGCTTTTGTCATCAAAATTGCGTTACCTGCTTTATTGTTGCATGCCTTAGCTTCAAAAGATTTGCATGAAATTTGGTATCCGTCATATTTTTATGTTTATGCAGCTGTGACCTTTGGCTTATTTCTTACGGCTTTTATTTTAGGTCAAAAGTTGTTTAAGAATCACTTTACCCACGCTGCAGTCTTTTCACTGGGTGCATCCATGTCCAATACGGGGTTATTGGGAGCAGCAATTTTGACGCTGCTGATGGGAAGCGAAGCAATGATTTATATTTCATTGGTGGTGATCATTGAAAGTGTATTTCTTGTACCGCTGATGCTCACTCTGGCAGAAATAGGGCGACAAAGACAAGTCAATTTAGCCTCCATTTTAAAAACTACATTTCTCACGCTACTCAAAAATCCACTGTTTTTGTCGGTGATGATTGGTATGGGTTGTGCGATTTTCGAACTTCAAATTCCACATTTAATCGACCAAGTATTTGCGATGCTAGGCCTGACTGCTGCACCTTTAGCGCTCTTTATTATTGGTGGGGGAATGGTCGGGCTAACCATTCAATCGTTTAACCTGCAAACGGTTTATCTGGTGGTATCTAAAAATATTTGTATGCCGCTATTGGTTTATTTAGGACTGACCTATTTGACTGCATTGGACCCAAAGATGATTTATGCAGGGACCTTGATTGCGGCTTTGCCGATGCCGTCTTTGTTTGGAATTTTTGGGCAAGTGTATGGCTTAAATGAAAAAGCACTCACCCCATTGATGATCAGCACGTTATTGAGTTTTGTGGTGGTCAGTGTCTTGATTGGTCTTTGGTGGTGAAAAAAATACTCTCAATTGAGAGTATTTTTTTGAAGAAGAGATTTATTTTTTGACCGCAGCTGTTGCAGCAGGGGCTTTGGCTTGATCGGCAATCATTTTATCAACCATCGCCAAAGATTCTTTGGCTTGCGGTACATTTTCTTTAGCTAAAGCGGTGAAAATTTTCTTCGCTTCAGGCAAGTTCTGCGGAATGATATTGCCATTGGCAAACATATTGCCTACGGCCATCAGGGCAGGAATGTAACCTTTTTTGGCTAAGTCTTGAATGCTGTTGAGACCTTTTTGAATGGGTGCTTCTTGTTTGTTTTTAAAGCCTGTGCTGATGTCGTACAGGGCTTGTGCATGAATGGCTTGATAGTTGCCTTTTTTCACCAAAGGCTCAAGTTTCTTAAGGGCTAACTTTTCAGACTCTGGTTTATTTTCAGAAAATAACAGCACGGCATATTCAACGGTTGCATCATCAAAGCCTAGTTTAGATGCGGCTTCAAAGTGTTGTTTGGCTTTGTTAATGTCTTGAGGCAAGCCTAAAGTACCAGTGACATAGTTTTTCGCAAGCACATAATGCGCAACAGGGTAGCCTTTGTTTGCAGCATCTTGATAGAGCTGAATGGCTTTCTTCTCATTCTTCGCTGTGCCTTGGCCAGTCTGAGTCAAATAAGCCAAGTTATACATGGCTTGTGGGTTGCCAGACTTTGCCAGTTTTTCTAAAGCCTGATATGCCCCCGCCATATTGTTGGCTTTAACCATTTCCTCAATCTTGGCAAATTCGGGGTTGATGGTATCTTGAGTGGAGGCTGCAAGTGCAAGCTGGCTAGAGAGTGCAATTAAGCTTGCAAGTACGATTTTCTTCATGTTTTATAAACCTTTTTCTTACACATAAGTCCATCTATGTGTGTATTTGTTTTTAGTCATTTCACATCATAAGTTGAATTGTGTGAATGTAAATATCTGAATTGTGTCTTGGTCTTACAAATTTCCGTTGATTGTGTTGATCGGTATATATTTTTCCAATACAAACCGCGTGCTGTAGGGTGGAAAGGACCGAAACGTGTTATTGCTATTTGCAGCTGATGGCTTCGGGTTTTATTAGGATTCTGGCTTAGATTCTGTTTAAATAGCGCTGAAAAATGAGAAACGAGTTCATCATGTTTATTAAGTCAATTAAGCGAAATTATTTAAAAGTTTTGGCCGATGAGTCGATTCCAGATGGCGAAAAAATTGATGCCTTATTGATGAAATTGGGTGGTGAGTTTTTAGTGAGCAAAGATGACCGCGTGTATATCTTTGAAAAAGACGGTGTGACCGCAAAATTTGATGCTAAACATGCACGAGATTTTTCATTTAAAGACTATCTCTGCAAAGACATGAATAAGCTGTTTCATGATTTTTGATATTTAATATTCATTGAAAATGAGTGAACTATTAAATAAGGCTCTAAAAATAGTTTAAGTCCTTGGATGAGCCTTTTACCCAAGGACTGATGCTTGCTATAGAGTTAAAGCAATATTTTTTATGTTCTGTTTATAGCCGCAGAACGAGTGTGAATGGATTTACCCACTGCAAAGATACTTGCAGTGGTCAGGCTAAAAGATAATATAAAATAATAGTTTGTATATGAAGAGCCTATACGATTTTCTAGCAAAAGCGTTTGACTATGCACTCATCATTCAAGTTATATCCTATAAAAAAGAAGATTACTTTTCATAAGATGAATCGAGACGTATCTAAAATGATAAAAATATTCTCAATCTTATTCATATGTTTAGCTGGCTCAATGGTAGTTTTAGCTGGGCAGCCAAATCTTGTGCCTCATCAAATTAACTTGAAAAATGGGAAGCGCTTTTCTCTAAACCTTCCAGTAAATTACGACATCATTCCTGCGGCTGAGGGTTTAAAACGTGTTCGTTTTTTTAGCAAAGCACCTGACGGTAGAATGTTTGTCACGGATATGCACGATTTGACTGACAATAAAAAAGGCATTGTTTATATTTTGGATGAATGGAATGCTGAAACGGGAAAATTTGGTAAAATTATTCCTTATATGACAGGTCTGAAAAATCCAAATTCAGTTCAATTTTATACAGACTCTTCTGGGCAAGTCTGGTTATATTTGGCTGAAACGCATCAGCTCACCCGACAGAAATTTACCCGAGGTGAAATTAAACCCACGGGCAAAGCTGAAGTTCTAGCAACGTTTCCTGATTATGGTTTAAGTTATAAATATGGGGGCTGGCATCTAACGCGAACCGTTGCCGTAGGTGGAAACGGAAAAATTTATGTTTCAGTCGGCTCAAGTTGTAATGCTTGTGCCGAAAAAGAAACAGTCAGAGCGACTGTTTTAGAAATGAATCCCGATGGCTCGGAACAAAAGATTTATGCCAAAGGCTTACGCAATGCCGTCGGTTTGAAATGGGTAGGTAAATTTTTATTTGCCACGAATCAAGGTGCGGACCATTTAGGTAAACATAAACCTGATGAAACTTTTTATGCACTTAAACGTGATGTCGATTATGGTTGGGCTTCATGCTATTCGTCCAATGGTCAAATTTTTGCAGACCCAAAATTTAAACTTCCAACTGGATGTAAAAATGTACCGTCTCCTTATGCCTATTTCCCATCGCATTCGTCTGCACTTGGCTTTGATTATTTTGACCATCCAGACACAGATGAAGTCATCAAAAATTCTTTTTTAGTGGCATTGCATGGTTCTACGGATGCCACAATTGGTCATGGTTATAAAATTGTGATTATGCGTAAAGGGCAAAAATTACAGACCTTTATTGATGGGTTTTTAGTGGGTAAAAATGTCTATGGTCGACCTGCGGATATTTACCGTATAGATGCAAATTCCTTTTATTTTTCGGATGATAAGGGCGGTGTGGTTTATTATGTGAGGCGGAAAGAGTTCTCATCATTTTAAGTTTAAAAAAGCCCCAAAACCAAGAATAAGTTTTAGAGGCTAATTTATCAGTAAACAATTAAAACAATTACTGCGGTCTCGCCACATCACCATTTAAACGTTCTGGTAAGTCTAAAACTGTCACATCCAGTTCGGTCAAAGACTCAGGACGTGCCACCACCAACGCGACATAACCGCCATCAATCGCAGCGCTATTCACCACTTGAATACCTTTATTCAACTGTTCAGCTTGCGCAGGCGCACTGCCTGTACCCTGAATTAAATGCAACCATGCTTTTGGTTTGGCTTTAAACCATAAACGTGCAATCACTTCCTGACCCAAGTAACACCCTTTGTCATAGTGCACGCCTTCACGTTGGTGTAAACGAAGCTCTTGGGGTTGAAATACATGCTCAATGGCTTGAGTGATAAACGCTTCACCATGGGTAATGGCTTGTACTTTCCATGCCGAAATATCGGTAGGCTCAGCAGAAAAGGTGGTACGGTCTTGCGTAAAGGTTGGGAAAACTGAACCCATAGGTTCAAGTTTCATTTTAGAGAAAGCACCAAACTTTTTAATGTGCTTGGCAAACTCTTCCGACTGGTCTTGAGTGGTGACAATTTCAAAATGTTCAGGGTTACGTTTTGTCAGCCACAAACCAAAGTGAATACGGCCTTTCAAGTCGCAAATGGCGGTGTATTGCGTTGTATTTTCAGCTAAAGTTTCAACCTTGACCGTCACTTGGCCTTGTAAAAATTTGAGTGCATCTACACCAATTAAAGTGAAAGAGGAGAAAGCTAGATCGCTCATGAATTGCTCGCCTACCTTAAAATCTAATACTAAAGAATTAGGGCTATTTTCCGCTATTTTTCAGAAAAAATCATATTTAGAGTAAATATTTAAAAGTTAATGTAACTAAATATTTCAAAAACCCCTGTTTTTATATCTAAGTTCATGAAATATAAACGATTTGGGAAATGGGTTTTCGACAGTGTAGTATGCCTAGCAGACAAAGATGAATGGTCTAGTAAAGACAGTGAAGAAAAATGAAACACCAAAGGCAGGAACGCTATGAACAATAATCACCGCAAACCACTGCAAGGCACCCAGCTAGAATACTTTGATGTGCGAGAAGCCGTTGAACAGATTCAGCCAGGCGCTTATGCAAAACTTCCATACACTTCAAAGGTATTGGCTGAACAGTTAGTGCGTCGTTGTGATCCTGCCATTTTGGAGCAGTCACTAAAAGAACTGATTTTCTCAAAACAAGATCACGATTTCCCTTGGTATCCTGCGCGTGTGGTGTGCCATGACATTCTTGGACAAACGGCATTGGTTGACCTTGCGGGTTTACGTGATGCGATTGCTGACCAAGGTGGCGACCCATCGAAAGTGAATCCTGTGGTGCCGACTCAGTTGATTGTCGATCACTCTTTAGCTGTGGAATACGGTGGTTTTGATCCAGAGGCGTTTGAGAAAAACCGTGCTATTGAAGACCGCCGTAACGAGGACCGTTTCCACTTCATTGAATGGACCAAGACAGCATTTGAAAATGTTGATGTGATTCCTGCGGGTAATGGCATCATGCACCAAATCAACTTGGAGAAAATGTCTCCTGTGGTGCAAAGCCGTGAAGGCGTGGCATTCCCAGATACGTGTGTCGGTACAGATTCACACACACCGCATACCGATGCACTTGGTGTGATTTCGATTGGTGTCGGTGGTTTAGAAGCTGAAAATGTAATGTTAGGTCGTGCTTCTTGGATGCGTCTTCCAGATATTATCGGGGTTGAGTTTGTTGGACAACGTCAAGCGGGGATTACTGCAACAGATATCGTTTTAGCGTTAACTGAATTCTTACGTAAAGAACGTGTTGTCGGTGCGTACCTTGAGTTCTTTGGTGAAGGTGCAGACAGCATGTCAGTGGGGGATCGTGCCACGATTTCCAATATGACACCTGAATATGGCGCAACTGCGGCAATGTTCTATATCGACCAAAACACGATTGATTATTTAACCCTGACAGGTCGTGAAGCAGATCAAATCAAACTTGTAGAAACTTATGCCAAAGAAGTTGGTCTTTGGGCATCGGAGATGAAACAAGCAGAATATCCGCGTGTACTGCGTTTTGATTTATCGACTGTAACGCGTAATATTGCAGGGCCATCGAATCCACATGCACGTGTATCAACCAGCGACTTAAAAGCCAAAGGCATTGCAGGTGTGGTTGAACAGCGTACCGATGGTTTAATGCCTGACGGTGCTGTGATTATCGCTGCCATTACTTCGTGTACCAATACATCAAACCCACGTAACACGGTTGCAGCAGGTTTATTGGCACGTAAAGCCAATGAATTAGGCTTAACACGTAAACCTTGGGTGAAATCTTCTTTTGCACCTGGTTCTAAAGCTGCTGCTTTATATCTTGAAGAAGCAGGCGTATTGACTGATTTAGAAAAACTCGGTTTTGGTATCGTGGCGTATGCATGTACCACCTGTAACGGTATGTCAGGTGCTTTAGACCCTAAATTACAACAAGAAATTATTGACCGTGACCTGTATGCAACTGCGGTACTTTCGGGTAACCGTAACTTCGATGGTCGTATCCATCCTTATGCAAAACAAGCGTTCTTGGCATCTCCTCCGCTGGTTGTAGCGTATGCGATTGCAGGAACCATTCGTTTTGATATTGAAAAAGATGCATTAGGAAACGACAAAGACGGTAACCCAATTTACCTCAAAGACATCTGGCCTTCAGATGAAGAAATTGATGCTTTGGTCAAAGAAGCGGTAAAACCTGAACAGTTCCGTAAAGTGTACATTCCAATGTTTGACTTGGGTGTAACGGAAAAAGCGGCAAGTCCGTTATATGACTGGCGTCCACAAAGTACGTATATCCGCCGTCCACCGTACTGGGAAGGGGCTTTGGCTGCACCTCGTACACTGGCAAATATGCGTCCACTTGCGATCTTGCCTGACAACATCACCACAGATCATTTGTCACCATCGAATGCAATTATGATGGATTCGGCAGCGGGTGAGTACCTACATAAAATGGGCGTACCTGAGGAAGACTTTAACTCCTATGCAACGCACCGTGGTGACCACTTGACGGCACAACGTGCGACTTTTGCGAATCCGAAATTGTTTAATGAAATGGTGGTTCGTGCGGACGGTACGATCAAGCAAGGTTCGAAAGCACGTGTTGAGCCTGAAGGCGAAGTGATGCGTATGTGGGAAGCGATTGAAACGTATATGAATCGTAAGCAACCGCTCATCATCATTGCAGGTAAAGACTATGGTCAGGGTTCTAGCCGTGACTGGGCTGCAAAAGGTGTGCGTCTTGCTGGTGTTGAAGCGATTGTGGCGGAAGGTTTTGAGCGTATTCACCGTACTAACTTGGTGGGTATGGGCGTGTTACCGCTTGAGTTTAAAGCAGGAACTGACCGTAAAACTTTAGGTTTAGATGGTACGGAGCTGTATAGCGTGATTGGTAATATCGCACCGCGTTCGACTTTAACTTTAGTGATTGAACGTGCGACAGATGAAGGTAAGAGTGAAATCGTTGAAGTGCCTGTAACTTGTCGTTTAGATACCGAAGAAGAAGTGTCTGTATATGAAGCGGGTGGTGTATTACAACGTTTTGCGCAGGATTTCTTGGAAGGGAATGTTTAAATAATCTCCCCTAACCCCTCTTTGAGAAAGAGGGGAACTCCCTCCTTTTCCAAGGTGAGAAGCGTTGCTTCGCAAGGGGGAAGATTAAAGTTATTGGTTTTGTTTAAAAAAAGCTCTAAATTTAATTGGAGCGTTTTTTATTTCGGGGGGAAATTATGGAAATTTATAAAGATATTACTAATGATTCTAATGTAACGCATTACGACATTGGAGATACATATATTAAAGTCAAATTTAATGGAACAGCTAAAATTTATACCTATAGCTATTCTGGAAAGGCAGGAAAGTACCATGTAGATAGAATGAAAATTTTAGCTAAATCTGGAGATGGATTAAATTCATATATTAATCTGAATGTTAAATATAAATATGACTGATTTTTTCTATAAGAGAAGAATAATGAGTGAGCAGAGCTTCGAGACTTGGATTAATAATTTAACTGCAACTGAAATTGAAGAAATAAATAAAAAACAGCATGAAGAAAATGTTAGACAGGTAAAAGCTTTTAAAAAAGGCTATCAGAAAGAAAAATGCTATCTATGTGGTAAAGATTTTAAAACCATGAGCGTAGAAGAACCGTGTTTACATTGGTTATTACGTCTTTGTAAATTCCAAAAGAAACATTTTAAAAACGTGTATGAAAAATATAGTTATCACAATATTGCCGCTTTTTTAAGATGGTGTGCAAATGAAGAAAAGTTACTTTCAAACATTAATGATTTAGAAAGTGAAAGGTCTGGACGTAAGATTTTATCTTCCACCATAAAATGGAAAAATATTGAATGGACTTTCGATTGTACAGAAAAAGATGCTACTGGACATCAAGGGACTTATATTGACTATCCTCACTATCATTTTCAAATGAGGATAGATAGAAGACCCTTCATAAACTTTAATGAATTCCATGTTCCTTTTTCAAAAGAAGACTTAGAAATTTTAAAATTAATAGCTAATCCTAATGTGATTCAAAATTTTGGTGTCGCAGGTTGTGGTATGCAGGATGCCGTAAGTGTTGATCCTGATAAAATAGTTGAATTAGCTTCTCCTTCAGAAAATGAAGATAATGCAACTTATCATTTCTCTACTATAGTAGAAATGACTGAAAATCCTATTTCAGGTGAGGAGCTTTATGAGATTCAAATGGAAGCAAAAGCTAAAGGTAAATCCTTTACTTATATGCTAAATAAAAAACTAGGTGATCGAGCGAAAATACAAACTGTTATTAGTCCAGCCGAAGCAATTCCAGATATTGCTGCGAGAACAGAGCATAAAAGAAGGTAGACTAAAAAAAATCTGATTGAAAAACACCCAGTAAATACCTATCATAAGGTATATATCAAAACTGATGGAGTAGCCCTATGACTACCGCAAAAGTTTTTATGACTGGTCGAAGCCAAGCTGTTCGCTTACCGAAAGAATTTCGCTTTAAAGGTACAGAGGTTGAAATCTTCCGCCGTGGTGATGAAGTGATTCTCCGTGAAAAGCCAGTCACCGTAGATCGGTTATTTAAAGTATTAGCGCAAATGCCGAATGACTTTTATGCAGAAGAAAGAGTGGATGAATCATCACAAGAACGAGAAGAGTTCTAATGCAGACACAATATTTATTAGATACCAACATTTGTATCTATATCATCAAACATCAACCTGAAATTGTCCGTCAGCATTTTGAAAAACACCTTCCACATCGAAATATTTTAATTTCAGTCATTACTTTGGGGGAGTTGCGTTTTGGTGCAGAGAAAAGTCAGCAAAAAGAAAAAGCCCTAAAAGTAATAGATGAATTAACATCAATGATTCAAGTGGTTGAGTTAGATGAATATGTTGCTGATCACTATGCGCAAATACGTCAAGATCTTTCATCCAAGGGACAGATTATTGGTGCAAATGATTTGTGGCTTGCTGCGCATACACGTGCGAATAATTGGGTGATGGTGACCAATAATGAAAAAGAATTTTTGCGTGTCGATGGATTGCAGATCGAAAATTGGGTGTCTAACATCTTGTAAGACGTTTAGATTTTCTATGGAAATCATTTCTTGCCCAAATGCCATCATCATTTGTCGAAATGATCAATAGACATTCATCATAAAAGGCATATACTAGTAAGACCATTTTCTAAACATATGGAGAACAAAAATGGTTACTGCTGGCGAAAAACCTGGAACAGGCTTCTATTTTTGTGTTCAATGCGGACACCGCGTCTACTTAGAAATTGGTACAGATCGTTTACCCCCGTGTACCAAATGCCAAGGCAATCAATTTAACAATAAGAATGCCTAAGCCAAAGATTTAACAGTTACCCACTGTTTAAAAGAAAAGCCCTATCACCCGATAGGGCTTTTTGCTAAGTTATAAAAAAGATAAAAACATCCCAACTTAGGCCACACAGGAAAAGCACATGGAAACCATATTAGGACTTTGTATCGGTATTGGCTTAAGTGCGGCCTGTGGCTTTCGTGTCTTTGTCCCACTCTTGGTCATGAGCCTTGCATCTATTATGGGATGGTTCGAACCAATGCAAGGTTTTGAATGGTTAAGTATGCCATCGGTGTGTATTGCCTTAGCCATTGCAACTGTCTGTGAAATTGCAGCCTATTACATACCATGGGTCGACAACGCTTTAGACACCATTGCAACGCCAGCCGCGATGGTCGCAGGAACACTCACTACTATGGCGGTTATCAGCGGGGAAATGTCACAGTTTGCCAGTTGGGCCGCGGCAATCATTGTGGGTGGAGGAACAGCAGGCGCCGTGCAAATGAGTACCGTTGCCGTTCGAGGGATTTCAACCGCGACGACAGGCGGGGTCACCAACCCACTGGTGTCTACAGTGGAGTGGGTCGGTGCCGTTTTACTGTCCGTGCTTTCACTACTGGTTCCTGTCTTGGTGGTGATTGTAGGCATTATTTTGGCGATCTGGGCCGTACGTTGGTTTAAACGTAAAAAACAAGAAAGTATCAGCACACCTTTATAGTTTCAGCAGTTTTCTTATGGTGTTGTTGGGTCTTTAAATTTAAAGATAGCGTGGCTAATTTTTTGGTTAGTGGACATCAATCCTTTTAACTTGATATGGCTTAGAGGTCAGTTTCACTTTTAAAATAATGATTGATTTTCATACGCTATCCGTTTAATTTTATAAATACATACTTTTTTTATGGTTTTGTTTGTAGTTGAACTTTATAAAAATTATTCGGGGAACTGTAAATGATAAAATTTATTGTAAATGAACACCCTAGTGAAAAAGGCATCCATCATATTCATAATGCATCCTTAGGCTGTGCCGACTTACCCAGCTCGGAGGATCAAATTCTGATTGGTTATTTTGCCAATTACGAGCTGGCTTATAAACGGGCAAGAATGAACTGGCCCAGAGAAAAAGTCGAAGGCTGTGACAAGTGTTGTTTCAAATAGCCAAAAGCAAAAAAGCTCTGCAATTTATGCAGAGCTTTTCATTGTTGGATATGGATGCTCTATTTTTAAGCATTACAACATTAATGAATTTCAATTCGGGTCGTGACCTTAATTTTTCGACACTCTCGGTCAGCTTCAACTAAAGCGCGAATTTTAAAGTCAGAAAATCGTACTGCTCGGTTTTGCATAGCAAACTGTTCAGGTGTTTTAATTTCCAAACACTGAAAAGGGCGCAGATTTTTTAGGATGTGCTTTTGTTTTTCCGTCATGTTCTGTGTCGATAAGTACACATAGCCTTTGGTGGTTTTTAACAATACTTCATTTGGCTGTGTTTCAGTTGAGCTGGTGACTTTAACGATATGTGTTTTTAACACTTTGCATGCACTGAGGGAAAGCGCAAGGCACAGCATCAGCAGGGCAGTTTTGGTTTTCATGATGAAGCGTATTTGAATGGTCTTTCGCCACTTTAGCCGAAAGTTTTCAACGGCAGCAATCAAAATATGACATGGATACAGTCATCTGTTTTTAATTGTAGAACATTCTACAAATAGACTTCTGTTAAATGCTAAGCTTCAGCACAGATGCCAAAAATGAAGCATTTATTAGTGTGCTCTTTTACCTACTTTATTTAAAAAATTAACAAAACTATGAAAAAACAGTTCATTCTCACTTCTCTAATGTTCGCTGCAATGTTGGGTATATCCACCAATCTCTGTGCTGAAAACTTAAGCGCAGCGGATATTCAGCGACACAAAGCCACCAACCAATACCAAGCTTACCTTCCCGCAAAATATACGGTGTATGAGGTCGTGCAAGGGGATTTAAACAAAGATGGCTTAAAAGATGTGGTTTTAATCGTCAAAGGTACAGATCCGAAACAATGGGTCACCGATGAATACCGTGGAAAACTAGATCGCAACCGCCGTGGTGTGATTGTGCTGTTGAATACCAAAGGGCACTACCAAAAAGTCGTTCAGAACCTGTCACTGTTTTCTTCAGAAAATGAAGATGGCGGTGTGTACTTTGCGCCTGAGTTGGTGCCCTCTATCGAAAAAGGCCTGTTAAAACTACATTATGCCCATGGCCGTTATGGATATTGGGCCTATCAGTTTCGTTTAGAGGGGCGTGATATGCGCTTGATTGGCTATGACAGCTCCGATAATTTTGGCCCTTATGTGAACAGTGAAACCAGTGTCAATTTTCTCACGGCTAAGAAGCTGGTCAGAGAAAATCTCAACAAAGACTCGGATAGCGACCCTAAATTTAAAGAAATATGGAGCAAAGTGAGTGTTGCTCCGCTGTATTTGAGCAAAATTCAGGACATCGATGATCTGAGTCTTGAATAGTGTTGGCTTAGTTTTTGCTAACTTATATCTCAAAATGCACTTTTATGAGTGACGTGAGTCTGAGGCATCAGTCACATGACTGCTTGGATTATGTATAGGGGAAAGCGATGGAAAATAAAGAACTGCTCTTGAGTGCTGCAGAGAAACCTAAGCTGAGTACGGCTGCTCATTTGATGGCAGGTTGGCCTTTGTTTTTAGTGATGATTGGTGGTGCAATCGGTGGAGCCTTAGCCGTTGTTGCTTATGTGATTAACCGAAAAATCTATCTGTCTCAGCTCAGTAATCTGCAGAAAGTTTTAGCTAATTTACTCTGTGGTATGTCCGCGATCAGTTTGTGGTGGTTTATTGCAACTTGGTTGCAAGGTTATATGGGGACTTAAACGTTCTGAAATGATGGTGTAAAAAATGATAGAAGTTCATTTTTATGCGATGAAATAGATGATTCAATTGTCATTATGAATGTTTTTATCAAATCTAATTTTATTTATGGAAATATTTTTCATCATCGCTTGAAATTAGCCGATCTTAGGAAATTCATCCCGCACCAATTTGCTTAATATAGCGTTTAAGGGCACAGGAATCGAAAAGAGTAGTTTGCGACTCGTTATCTATCAGATCAGCGTCGTACTTACCCACAAGGTCTCGATTCGGCTTAGGACGCTATAGATTATCCATTTATAGGCAAAAGTTTAGAACTTACCCAGTTTTAATCGTTGAAGTTATCTCCTGATCCCTAGAAACAACATGATAAAAACAACACGATAAAAGATACATCCATTCAAATATTTTCTTCTATTTTAAACTTTTATATTGCCCCGAATTTATCCAAATATTTGCTCTAACTGTGACCAAACAAATTGGCGCTTTGGTTTACGAAAACGGCTTTAAAAAAATTGCGATTTGATAACATTGGAACGCTTTGAGTTCTGCTATAACCATTAAAAGTCTGATAAAAATATGGAACAACAATGAAAATATATGTCACCAGTATCATGGTCGATAGCCAAGAAAAAGCCTGTCAGTTTTATACAGAAAAACTCGGTTTTAAAATCAAACATGATGTACCTGTGGGTGATTATCGTTGGCTGACCTTGGTTTCACCCGAAAGTCCAGAGGGTGTTGAACTGCTACTGGAGCCTGATGCACATCCCGCGGCACAGCCATTTAAGGCCGCAATTAAAGCAGATCTAATTCCCTATACTTCTTTTCAAGTAGATGACCTTGATGCGGAATATGAACGGCTCAAAAACTTAGGGGTGCGCTTTACTAGTGAACCGATGCGGGCCGGAAAAGTCAAAGTTGCAGTCTTTGATGATACCTACGGGAATCTCATTCAGCTGATGCAGGTCTGTGCAGGAAGTTGAATTTCTCATCTGTGATGTAGCAAAGAAATAAAATCCTGAGAAAAGCGCTTTTATGTGAGAAAAAAATCATAAATACGCTGCATTTGGGAAAATATTTTTTAGATAACCTGAAAGCCAAGATTTTTTTCCAAAAATAGCCAAAAAGACTTTATCTTCGGGAAACAATCCCGCCCTTGGATTGTTAAATTATATCTCAAGGGTGTGACGGGATCGAAAAGAGTAGCATGCTACCAGTGGCGCAAAACGCGTGAGTAGTACTTACCCAAAAGGTCTTGATTCGGCTTAGGACGCTATAAATCAAAAGTTTATAGGCTATAAGATCATCACTTACAAAGTTATGATAGTTGAAGTAAACAACATGTTTTCCCAGACACCCTAAAAAATTTGAACTCGAATAAAAGATAAATCAAAAAATAAATTTTAATATTTCCAGCGAAAATCGAAAAATCCTGCTGTTGTAGTTTCACTTACATCATTTAATTTTAAACTTTCAATCCAATCAGCCCTGCTAAAAAGCTGGTTTTATATAGGGTGATGGACGCCTAGGATTAAGGCTGTTTTCCATATTTGGTGAATGATTGACAGCAGAAACACAGCTTGCTATTTTTCGCGCTCGCTTTTGTATGCTGTTATTCCTATGGCTCTAAATGACAACTTTATATATTCACCGCCCCAAGAAGACTTGGTAATCGTTTATGAAGACGATGATTTGGTGGTGATTGAAAAGCCTGCGGGCTTGTTGTCTGTGCCAGGACGTTTACCAGAACACCAAGACAGTGCCTATTTAAGGGTTTTAGCGCAGTACCCACATGCCAAAATTACCCATCGTTTAGATATGGCGACCTCGGGGATTTTAATGTTTGCCAAGCACCGCGAGGCCGAAGTCGCCGTCAGTAAAATGTTCCAAGCCCGCACGGTGGACAAACACTATATTGCTTTAGTTCAAGGCCAGTTGGATGCTGAAGGCAGTGTTGAAGTCCCCCTGATTACTGACTGGGAAAATCGCCCACGGCAGATCGTACACTTTGAGTTGGGCAAACCTGCAAAAACACTTTATCAAGCTCTTAGCTATGATACTGAGACCGATATTACGAGAGTTTTACTGACTCCGATTACGGGGCGTTCACATCAGCTCCGTGTGCATATGCAATATATTGGGCATCCAATTACAGGGGATAAGTTGTATCACCCTGAGCCGACACGAAGCCCATTAAAACGTATGGCCTTACATGCCAGTTTTCTCGCCTTTCAGCAGCCTTTAAGTGGAAAATCGGTCGCGATTCATGGACGAGTGCCATTTTAACTGTGTCACACTTTATTTATATTTTGAGAAATACTTAAAATTTGGGATATCGAGTAGTTTAAAAAAACGTTAGCGTAAGTTGTGTAAGTGCAGTTTTATCCAGTGTGCTTATCTTTGTTGAAATTAACATTTGAGTTTGGCTTTTTGGCCATGGTCACGATTGATTGAAATTGAATGAAAATATGTTTGTCTGTTCCAAGGCTTACTGTTCGAGTTTCATGTGTTCTTACAGCTGAGTCTTTAAAAGAAAAATGACGTTTCCGTAGGGAGATAGGCCATGCTTTATGTATTCGCTGTCATTCTTGTGCTGCTGTGTGCGGTTATATGCGGGCAAAAAATACACAGCCTTGCCCAAAAAAAGAAGATTGAATCCTTAGAAAGCAATTTAGAGCGCAGCCGAAACAGTTTAGAAGTTTATGAACAGCAGCAAAGTGAATTACAACATCGGCTGACCAGTTTAAGAATTGAGCTTGGAACACTCAGACAACGTAACGAAACTTTGAGTCCTTACCAAGAAATTATTGATGTCGAACACTATGTCATTGAACGACACAACCAAGTTGAATTGTTTGCTGAAACAGTCAAATTTGATGCTGAACAGATGCTTAAACAATGTCGGCAGCGCATTGAAAAAGTACATCACTTCTTAACGGAGTATGAGCGTAAAGCCAAAGAAGTTACCATGCAGCGCGCCAGAGAAAAACTGGGTGCTTTTTTTCACATGGCTGAAGAGCGACAACATCTGGCTGAAATATCAAAGGCCTTACACCATAAAATTGAAACCTACAGCCAAAGTTATCAACTGCCTTCGGAGCAGTTATTAGATGAACTCATCGAAGGCTATGGGAAAACGGATGCGGCTGGTCATTTACTGAAAGTTCGGCAACAGGTGATTCGTGCGGTTGAGCAAAATGATGTTGTGACCTGCGCTTTTATGGATGAACATCGACGATTATCGGTGATGGTTTTGGTTTCACAGTTGTTTAATACGAAAGCAGATTTTTATTTACAACGTGTGAGTAAAGACAATCTTGGTCTTTTGATTCAAGCTTTGCAGGATGACTTTACCCTCATCAATCACTATGGTGCGGCCTTTGGTCATACTCGTATACAAGACAGTTATTTGGCTTTACGCCTAGAAGAACTAAAATTTGCAGCCTTATTAGAAAGCTTAAAAAGCAGCGATTTACAGTTTCAAGCGGACATTTTAGTTGAAGATCGGGTTTTACACTAACACGGCAAAGCCAGCGTGAAATAAAGTCCAAACAACCTTCGAAAAATCAGATGTACCTGCTATAAAAATGAGCAAAATATGCTATGTTGAAGTCACTATTTTGTCACTTGCCAACGATATATTGGCTAAAAAGATAACAAGGACATACGCATGACACGTGATTATGAATTATATCCAGATGATGATAACGGAAATGTACTTTGGCAAATGGCTGAGGATGGCGACGACCTATCTGAACCGCATGAAATAGAATATTCAATTGCCTTTCAAGAGCAGTCACAAGCAGAAAAGTGTGCGTTGTATTTATTACAAGAAGAGCAAAAAATCACTTTGTTTGTCGATGAAGAAAGCGACGTATCTGAGTGGATTATTACCATCTATGTGTACATGGAACCTGAGTATTCAGACATTGTCGACTTAGAGCAATGGTTTACTAAAATTGCAGAACAGTTTGGTGGCGAATATGATGGCTGGGGCTGTATGGCCTATGTCTATGACGACGAAGATGATGAGGATTATGAGCAAGGTCAGGCTTAAAAAAAATGGTCAAATTTAAAGCATGTTGAAAAACATGCTTTTTTTGTTGGTGGGTAGAAAAAGACAGCAGGCCACGTTTGGCTATTTAAAAAAAAGATGCACAAAAAAAATACAGTATGTGGGTTTGAGCGTTTTAAAATAAATCTGAATATTTGAAAAGAACGAGAACAATCATGTCAAATAGTGTTCAATTACACCGCGTATTTAGTGCGCCCGTCGAGCGCGTCTATCGTGCTTTTACCACCGCAGATGCTTTAGTGAAGTGGATGGCACCACACGGCTTTACCGCACATGTAGATCACTTTGATTTGCGAGAAGGTGGTCAATATCGCATGTTCTTTACCAACTTCAGTACAGGCATGCAGCATTCATTTCATGGCACTTATCATGAAATTGTTGAAAACTGTTTATTACGCTATACCGATGAGTTCGATGTACCTGAACTAGCAGGAAAAATTGAAGTGCGTGTTGAGTTTAAAGAAGTATCTGTCGGTACAGAGGTTCATATTACGCAGTCTGGTTTACCCGATGTGATTCCTGTCGATGGCTGTTATCTGGGTTGGCAAGAGTCGTTGCAACTCTTGGCTTTTTTAGTGAATCCAGACATTCCCGATGAATAGTGCTTCGTCATCGTTGAACAATTGAATAAGTTGCATAAAAGAATAAAAGGAGTTTTGCATGCCAATACGCATGAAGCGGATTTATGCACCTGTCGAGGCAGAGGATGGCAAACGGATTTTGGTTGATCGGTTGTGGCCACGAGGGGTCTCAAAACTTGACGCTAAAATAGATGTTTGGCCAAAAATTCTCACACCATCCAATGAACTGCGGAAATGGTACCACCAAGACGTGGTGGCACACTGGGATGAGTTTAAAGTCCGTTATCTGAAAGAACTGGAAGCATATCCCACCGAGTTAAATGATTTGCGCCAATTGGCGGTGCAAGAGCAGATCACGTTACTCACCGCAGCCAAAGAAGAACAGCATAACCATGTGGTGATTCTGAAGCAGTGCTTGGAACAAAAATAAGCGTTGTAGTGATGCCATTACAGTTAAAATTTATATTGCTCTAAGCCTTATTTGATCCATCTTGTGACAAGGTTAAAGCCTTAAAATAAATATGTGATTCGCATCGTTTTCATCTGAAAAATGCTATATTGGCGTTTTGAGCAATATGAATTGCTTATTTTTTTTATTTTTGAGGTTTTTATGTCTTTACCCAACTGCCCAAAATGCCAGTCCGAATATACCTATGAAGATGGTGACTTGCTGATCTGCCCTGAATGTTCAAACGAATGGAAAGAGGGAGAAGCAACTGAAGAAGTGGTAGCAATCAAAGATGCCAACGGCAATTTACTTGCTGACGGTGACACGGTAACGGTGATTAAAGATTTAAAAATTAAAGGTTCGTCATCGGTGGTGAAAGTCGGAACCAAAGTGAAAAATATTCGTTTACTGCCAGATGCCGCAGATGGTCATGACATTGACTGTAAGATTGACGGTGTCGGTGCGATGAAACTGAAATCTGAGTATGTGAAAAAAGCCTAATCCGCTGAGTTTGAAGTTCGAGATTAAAACGGAGTCAATTAGACTCCGTTTTTGTTTTTTCAGCCATTCTAAAAAGACATTTAAACGTTGAAACACCAGCACAGCATGCTATAAAGATAAAAATCTGTTGAAGAATACGCTATGCCACATATCCACCTTGAATATTCAGACAATATCGACACCCTTGAAGTTAAGCCGATTTTATTGGCGTTAAACCAAGCTTTGCTAGATGGTCAGTTTGTACAATCGGGCAATGACATCAAAAGTCGTGCTATTCGACAGTCCGATTTTGTGATTGGGGTAGATGGCGATGCACAGGCTTATTTGCATGCCAAAGTGTCCTTATTAAGCGGACGAGATGAAGCCACCAAGTGTGCCATTTCGAGCCAATTGCTTAAAACTTTGCAGCAAAACTTTACAGCCCCTCAGGATTTAACGGTACAAATTTGTGTAGAAATTATTGAAATGCCAAAAAGCAGTTATAGCAAATTGGTATTAAAAGCATAAAATTATGAAGAGTGCCAAACCGTTTATTGGGCTGAGATAGTATGTCATTTAAACGGTTTGTGGCTGTCATGCGTTATTCATATGGCGCTGTTATCTTAAAAAAATAAAATTTGGGCTGGTAGTAAATGCACTTTTTTTTATAAAAGAAGTCATTTATATTTTATGAAATTGGATGTTTTTTTATTCAGTTTTGGTGGATCTACAATCACTTTAAAATAACAATAGGTGAGCTTATGTCAGGATGGTACGAAGTAAGTCAGGCAAATGATGGCCAATATCGCTTTGTATTAAAAGCGGGAAATGGCGAGGTCATTTTGACCAGTGAACTGTATAAAGCAAAAGCGTCAGCACATAATGGAATTGAGTCGGTGCAAAAAAACAGCCCCGATGATACGCGTTATGAACGCTTAGAAGCCAAAAATGGCAAACCTTATTTTAACTTAAAGGCTGCCAATCATCAGATTATTGGTACCAGTCAGTTTTATGCCAGTGAGCAATCCCGAGACAAAGGCATTGAATCGGTCAAAAACAATGGTTCAAGTACCACGATTAAGGATTTGACGACTTAAGATCAGATTACATATTTTGCTTGTTTTAAGAATTAAAGAAAACCGCGTGTTTGCTATGGATGGCGCACGCGTTTTTTTATGCGGTTTGATTTGTAGTGTGGGAGTGCGATGTGGATTTTCGATTAGTTGGAGATGAGCATGCAGGGCATGAAATTATCTTCAAACTCAAACAATGGGATGATGCCATTTGTAAAATGGATGTACAAAATATCATTCGTCTTTGTCAGAGTGATGTCAGCTTGTTTGATATTGGGTTTGAGCTGCAAGGTGTGCAAGCCTATCAAGAATTGTGGAGACGATATGCCCCATTTTTTCAGGGGGAAATCAAAGTGTTTAGGCGTAACATCAATATTTTTAGTCGTGACGGTTTAGCTTTTTTACATTGTTATTCTAAATTGGATCATGCCAGTGGTGTTGCAACTCCAGAGATTCCTTGGTGCAGAACTACGCTGTGTTTTCAAAAAACAGTAGGTGAGTGGTTGGTTGCCCATCAGCATATTTCGGTGCCTGTGGACTTTGAAACTAAAATGTCAAAGCCGATTTATTTTCCAGACTGAGCTCGCTAAAGCTTTAGATTGGGTACAGGTTGAGCCACCTCCGTTTTGCGGGGCTATGTTTTTAATGACAACATGAACAACTTAAGAAGAAGGTATCTATGGCATTTCAAGACTTTTACCGACTGAGTTCTCATGCGGTGCTGACCAATGATGCAGGACAGGTTTTATTACTGAAAGCCAATTATGCCGGTCAGGCTTGGGGGCTACCCGGTGGAGCCTTGGATATGGGAGAAACCATTCATCAGGCTTTGCTGCGTGAGTGCCAAGAAGAACTCGGTTGTCAGGTTCAGATCGAGTATTTGTCGGGTGTGTATTTTCATTCGGCGGTGACCTCACATGCCTTTATTTTTAGATGTCATTTGGCTGCATCTGCTGAGATCAGGCTCAGTGATGAACATACGGCCCATGCTTGGTTTGATCTAGATCAGCTGCCGAGAGTACAACGAATTCGCGTTGAAGATTGTTTAAATTACACAGGTATAGTGCAAAGCCGAAGTTTTTGAGTGCAAGATTAGGGTCTGTTGACATTTCATAATGGCAACCAAATGTATATGCAAGCTAAAGCAACAGCATTTTCATAATTACGTTTTAGCTTGTCATATCGAGTTGCTATTCCTCTAAATTGCTTCAATCTTGCAAAAGCATTTTCCACTAAGTGCCTAATTTTATATAGATTCCAGTCCATCTGATTATTGTTGGACTGCGTATTTGACTTTCGGGGAATATTGGCTTTTGTATTCGTCGCCCTTATTTGCTCTCGTAGTGGTTCAGAATCATAACCCTTATCTGCACATAAGACCTCGGTTTCTTCCAAATCTAATTTTTCAACTAGCTCAGGCGCAACTTTAACATCATGTGTTGTTCCATTCGTGATGATAATTTCAATTGGATTACCATAAGAATCAACAGCTAAATGTATTTTTGAACTATTTCCACCAATGCTTTTTGATATAGCTTGATCTTTTAACCCAGCAGAGTGTTGATGTGCCCTGATATGAGAACCATCAATAAAAATCCACTCTTTATCTGTATGTTTACTGATTAATTTAAATATTTTTATCAGTTTATTATGTTTAGACCATCGACTATATTTTTTGAATATCGAATTTGGATTACCAAAATCTGGTGGTAAATCTCGCCATGGGCAACCTGTTCTGATTCGATAAAGAATAGCTTCAATAAAATGTCTAAGATTTCGTTTGAGATAAATATCAAAATTACGCAGAATAGTTTCTAACTTTGACCAGTGTTGATCATTCAGCATTGTACGAGGCATAGCGAGTAGTGAATTTGGTTTGGCGATTGAATTTTACTTATTCGCTATTTTTTTATACAGCAAATGTCAACAGACCCTAAGTGTTTAGTCCCGGCATTTGATGGATCGGATCAATTTTAAAAAGTTCAGGTTCATCTGTCCACTGTTTGCAGATGAATTCGTAGGGAGTCAGGCCCCTGAGTGTTTTGAGTCTGCGGCCGAAGTTGTA